>JBQTHS010000080.1:0-4589 GCA_052389635.1 Bacteroidota bacterium
AATTTAGTTGAAGGGTTGACGTATTTTGTTGAAAGATCCAAGCTGTTGACAGAAACATCGATTGACCATTCCCCAACCTTCTGCTATCTGGTTACCTTTAACAGCACCAGATGTTCCCTTTCTTCCAGGATAAAGCACAAACCAGATATTGGTTAAAGGTGTTCGCATTATATGCACTTGCGGAGGCCCTGGTGCAGCTGATATTTTTTTTCCTGTTCAATACATTTAATAACTCCGGCGGCAGCTACCTGGAGTATCACGGAGTGATGTGGCTTTTTCATTGCCTGCTGATATGGCCTTTGTGGTGGATGGCATGGTCGGTGAGAAAGCAAACAATACTTGTGCAGGTATTGGTCAACCTGGCTTTCTTTTTTGTTTACAGTTATTGCTGGTTTGGCCCGTTGCAGGAAGCGGTCGCCTATTTGTACAATAACCTGCTCGACCTCACCCGGCCGGGTAATACTGTGGACGGGCCAACCATCGACAGCCATCGGCATTATTCAATACTCAATTACCAGTTGCTGAAGCATACCTTCCGTCTTTCCTGGTTTTACCTTGCCAATTATTTCTACAATTATAAACGGGAAGAAATAAGACGAATTGAGCTGGCTGTTTCCAACAGGGAGCTGCAACTAAGACTGCTTAAATGGCACCTGAACCCTTCTTTTTATTTTAAAACGATCCATCACCTGCAGAAGGCTGCGGCCACGCAACCTGCGAATGCCACAGAACCTATTTTGCAACTGGCGAAGGTAATGGAGTATGTTATTTATGAGGCCAGGGAGCCGCTGATCGAGATGAGAAAGGAAATACAGTTCCTGGGCAATTATATCCGGTTAATAAATCAGCAGGAGGGGAGTAAAGTACAGTTGGAACTGGAGTACGGAGAAGGTTATGAGAAGCTGAAAATTGCACCGCTGCTGCTGACCGGATTGATTGACAGTATTGTGGCCGCTGCACAACCCGGCAACAATAACCAATGCAGTATCCGGCTGCAGTTTTCAGGCAGTTTGCTGCATTTTTCAGTTTCAGGGGCTGCTGCACAGCCTGCGGCTCCTCCTTTGCTGGACGAGCTCTACAGGGAAAGGTATTCGGCTGACTATTCACCTGAACAGGGATTTAACCTCAGCATACAATTAGATGAGACCTGAGGCAAACGATATGATACAACCGCTTGCAGCTGATAACAGCAGAAAATTCTGGCGGAAAGCTTTTATTGCATATGCAATAACAGAAGCAATTTTTCTTGCGGCCACCTATTATATCACTTATTCCCAGTGTACGTATTGTGTACTGCCTTTTGGTTATTATACCTGGCAATGGTCAGTCAACATCCTCCTGACCGCCTTACTCTGGTACGGCCTGAATTATTTTTACCGATGGCCCCTGCTAAAAATTATCACAGGTAACATTTTTATCTTTTTTCTGTATTATTTTTTATGGACGGGAATGTTGTATGCAGTACTTAACTCCGGGATGGGATTTTTTGTCTGGCCCTCTATCAAATCTGTTTCCTATGAAAATGTCGTCCTCGGTTCCTGGTTTGATATCGGCAAGTATTTTTTAAAACTGTCCGCTTTTTATGTCCTGAAGTTCTATGTTGAATACCTTAAAGCTGCCGGTCAGCGGATAGAGCTGGCTGTAATAAACAAAGACATGCAGCTCAACCTGCTGAAACAGCAGCTCAGTCCTCACTTTTATTTTAATACGATGAATAACCTGTATGGGCTTGCCCGCAGCAACAGTCCCCGGCTTTCCGGCGCACTCAGCCAGTTGTCGGGTATCATGCAGTATGTGATAGTGGATTGCAACCAGCCGAAAGTATTACTTCGGCAGGAAATAAATTTTTTACACAGCTATATCGAACTGGAAAGGCTGCGCTATGAAATGGACACGGTAATAGAACTGAAAGTGGAGGGGCTGGCAGCCCGGCAAACCATTCTCCCGTTGCTGCTGATACAGTTTGTGGAGAATGCTTTTAAGCATGGCATGAAGGAAAAATCTGACAGGAGCTGGATGAAAGTGAATCTGGATATTAAGGATAATGAAGTTTTATTCCGGGTGGACAACAGCTTTTATGAAAAAACTCCTTCACCGGGTATCGGCATCAGCAGCGTAAAACATATACTTGACCTGCAGTATGATGGAAAGCATGATATACAGATGCAGCATGTGGACAACCGTTTTTCGGTAACTTTAAAACTGAATTTGTCATGAAACCTATCCGTTGCGCCATTATAGATGACGAGCCTATTGCAAGGCAGATACTGGAGGATTTTATCAGCCAGGATGACCGGTTGCAGCCCGCTGGTAATTACAAAAATGCAAAAGAGGCTTTAAAGGGAATTACGGCCCATCAAGTTGAGTTATTGTTTCTTGATATTAATATGCCGGGTCTTACGGGTTTCCAGTTTTTGAAAACCATGACCAGCCCTCCGGCTGTTATCTTTACCACTGCTTACAGGGAACATGCGTTGGAGGGGTTTGAAGCCAATGCCATTGATTACTTACTGAAGCCAATTGCTATTGAACGGTTTTTACTGGCCGTCAATAAAGCATGGAAATTTTTACGTCCTGCTTCAGGTGAAACAGACCCCGGTCCCGTTCCGGAAAGCAATAATTTCTTTTTTGTAAAGGCGGATGGAGGGTTGGTGAAGATATTTTTCGAAGAAATTCTTTTTATCGAAGCGCTCAAGGAATATGTAAAGATCGTAACGAAGGATAAGGCGATCATCACCTATCATACCATTTCGGGGTTAGAAGAGAAACTGCCCGCGGGAAAATTTTACCGTATCCACCGGTCCTACATCGTCAGTATAAAAGCCATTACCGGCATTGAAGGTTTTATCGTCAGGATCGGGAAGCAGGAACTCCCCGTAAGCCGCAATGAGCGGGATGCTTTTGTAGAAATGGTTGCCAGCGGTAAGATAATTTCCAAGTAACTGCATTTCGTTGAAACCATCCGGTCTTTCGTAGAAAAACGGGCCCGCCCAACCCACCAGTTGAATTCTTATACCATCCGGTTGAAAAGACCGGATTCCCTTTTCACCACTTATTTAGTTTCACTGCAGTTTCCGGTTGTGGTAATTCCATCATTTAAAAATTTGTGGTCATGAAAAAAATCTTTTTCCTTCCGCTGCTTCTATTGCCGGTGATCCTGGTTTCCTTTAGACCGGTTAATAGGGAAAGACCTGTTCGCGGCATCTACGTGCCGGCGCCGGCCCTTCATTTTTATGAACAACCCGCCAGGTTCAATGCGGTCTTATTTGAAGAGGCTGTGAATAAAAAAATGAAAAGCACCGTAAAAGGCTATGCATTTGTGATAGCTGACAAGGACGGCATCAAGGCCAGGTCTGCAGGCGGGTGGGCTCAGGATCCTGCAGATGGTAACCTTAGGATGACTGAAAAGATACCCGGTTGTATTGGTTCCGTTACCAAAATGATGTCGGCCACGGCACTCCTCAACCTGTTGGAGGCCCTGCCTGCAGCCAGGCTCGACAACACGATCTTTTCCCTGCTGCCTAAGAGATGGCAGCAAAAATATGCCGGTACACTGGTGGAGTGTATCACCTATCGTCAGCTTTTGCAGCACCGCACTGGCTTCAACCTTAGCGGCGATGTCGAGAACCTGGATGCTATGGCAAAAAAATCAAAGTCCTGTCCGTTCAGCGCCTCCCGGGATTACAATAACAGCAATTTCTCCCTGCTCCGCTACCTGATCACGGGGCTTGCCTACCCGCAGGATGTGCCGGCTATTGAAAAAAAATTGGCAGACCTTCCTTTTGATGAGTATTCAACGCAGGCGAATGTCGAATACAGTTTTCCCTATGAACGGTATGTAAAGAAAATCATTCTTGAAAAAGGCCTGGTGCCGATCAGCGCCAGCTGCCGGCCCGAACCGGAGCTCATGCCCAAAGTGGCGAAGGGATACAGCGACCGCAACGATACAAAGGGAGGATTGACCAATACAGCCGAAGAGCATTTAAAAAAAGGAAACCATTGTGCTCCCCAGGGCAGCTGGTATTTTTCAGCAGAAATGCTGGCTCATTTCGGGCGCACCCTGCTATTCAGTAATAATTATCTCACCAATACGACCCGCAGCATGTTATTTGATCCGCAAAATACAGGTGAGCGGTTGGGATGGTCCGGTGTTTTCACGCATGATGCATTTGGCAAGGAAACAGGCCAGTCAAAATGGCCTTTTCATAACGGGGCACAAAACGGCTACTGGGCTATACTGATACAATTGCCAAACGGTTTTGTGGGTGCAGCATTGGCCAACAGCAGCAAGTATCCGGACAATGAAACAGTTGATAAGAATGCTCCAAGCACCAATGATTACCTGGTGGATGTGCTGATGGATGCATTTTACGAAGCAACCTACGGCGGGCCGGTGGAGGAAATTGCAAAGCATGGGATCGCAGAAAGCAGCTACCAGGAAGAATTCAGCATGATCTGGAACTCGGGATACTACCCCGTGTGGGTGGATGCCTATGATGTGGCCGGTAAGACCTATTTCAATACCATTTTCAGGCCTAATACAGAAAAGTATGATGTAGTGGTGCGGCATGATATGACAAAAGAAAAAT
>JBQTHS010000081.1:0-16933 GCA_052389635.1 Bacteroidota bacterium
TTATTGACCTTCCAGCAGGTCGGGTCTTCTTATTTTTGTTCTTTGTAAGGATTGCTCATGCCGCCAATCTTCAATTTTCCGGTGGTCGCCACTCATCAGGATGCCGGGTACTTTCCATCCCCTGAAATCTTCAGGCCTGGTATAAACGGGTGGGGCGAGCAGGTCATCCTGGAACGAATCCGTAAGGGCAGAGGTTTCATCATTCAGCACACCTGGCAGAAGTCTGCCGATGGCATCCACCAGTACAGCCGCAGGCAGTTCGCCGCCGCTGAGTACATAATCGCCGATAGAAATTTCTTTTGTAACAAAATGTTCCCTGATCCTTTCATCTATTCCTTTATAGTGCCCGCATATCATCAGCAAACGTTCTTTCAGGGAAAAGAAGTTGGCGGTTTTTTGACTGAACCTTTCACCGTCAGGTGTCAGGTAGATTATCTCATCATATTTTCCCTGAGATGATAATCCTCCAATAGCTTTTGCCAGCGGCTCACACATCATTACCATGCCAGCGCCACCACCATACTGGTAATCATCCACCTGCCCGTATTCATTTACCGCCCATTTGCGCAAATGATGCACCTGCACGGTCAGCAGGCCTTTGTCCTGCGCCCTTTTCATCATGCTGTGCTGCAGGGGGCTTTCTAATAATTCAGGGAGAACAGTGAGAATATCAATATGCATGGCGCAAAGATAGCAGCTCAAAAGATAACCCCCGGTGAACCGGGGGTTGTACAGAAACAAAAACCAACAATTACCCGCATCAGGCGGATAGGTTATCACCCCTTTTGGTTCGTTCAAATGATTTGAGCTGCACTGCATAATACAGTGAAACTGCCAGTGCCAGCACCACTGCTAGGAAACTGCCCCAGAATGTGTAATCAGTTAAGCGTACAGGCAGATAGAAATCCGTTTTTTTCCCCGGTTTGGCAAATGGAGCCGAATTCTCCGTTACAGGCTTACTTTCTGTTTTGATGTAATCCACAATACTTTTTATTTGCCCGTCTGTCAGGTCAGAGTGGTCAGGCATCGGTACTTTATTGAATTTTTGAAATACGGCCAGGGCGGCTGTATCACCTTTCTTTACCATTGTTTGCGAAGAATGCACAAAACTGATGATCCAGTCCAGAGGGCGGCGCTGGTCAATTCCTGATAGGGCGGGACCCGTCATAGCTTTATTTACATTATGACAGGCAGCGCAGCGGCTGAGAAAAATGGATTTACCTTCTTCTATCGGGGGATTCGCCAAAAGCATATTAGTTGTTGCCAGGGCAATCCACAACAGTATTATTCTATTCTTCATCTTTCAGTTTTTTTATATCATTTATTAATTGATTTACTTCTTTGCCACTGGTTCCGTCATAATATCCCCTGATTCTTTTTTGCTTATCCACCAGTACTAATTTCTCACTGTGGATAAAATCATCAGGCCCGCCGTCACCATCTGTTGCAACCACCATAAAGCTATTGCGGGCCAGTTTGTAGATTTCTTTCTTATCACCGGTCAGCAAATTCCAGCTGCGGGTATTGATATTATACTGGCCGGCATATTTTTTTAACTGTGCGGCAGAATCCCTCCCCGGATCAACAGTAAAAGAAACCAGCGAGATGTCTGCATCATCTTTAAATCCATACTGTACCCGTTTCATACTTTTTGTCATTTGGGGACAAATGGAAGGACAGTGAGTGAAAAAAAAGTCAGCTATCACAATTTTTTTATTCAGGCCGGCACCAGTTATTATCTGTTTGTCCTGGTTCAACAGTGAAAAATTACTGATATGATGCTCCTTCGTTTTGCCCATTACGGGCAGTTTTTCTATTTTTTTTTCATACCAGTTTATTATGGCAAATGCAGTTAGCGGTAAGGCAAACACCAGCATTACAAACAACCATATTGTTGATCTCTTTTTCATTTTTTAACAGACTCAATTGGTACAGGATTGTCTATAGTAAACCGTGGCGAACCGGGGCCGCTGTTCTTTTTTACATTCAATAAGGCAGGCACATAGGCCATCAGGATAATAACAAGCATGGTTACAAGCCAGGGTTTGAATTTGTCAAAAAGCGGCAACCTTCTTTCATCATGATAAGCTTCACTGACCGGTATTTCAAGGACCCCCTCCTTTTTTTTTCTGCGGATGATAGTTCCAAAGAATACAATAATGAAGAGCATACCCGCTATAAACATGATAATACCCCCCATTAGCGCAATTAGTGTGGTGGGCACCCAATCGCTGCGGAAAAACTCACTGTCCGGGTTGAGATAAGTGGTACCGAGATTGGTTCTTCTTGGCTCCCCTCTTAATCCGCCCCAGCTCATACCAAATGAAAATATGAGCATCCCGATCACCCAGAGATATGGGATGATGGTGTTTATCTTAGGCCAGAATATTTTTTTTCCGCTCATCGTGGAATAGATGTATAAGCTCATCCCCACAATGCCGAGAAAGACCGGCCCGGCAACAGTCATATGAAAATGCCCAGGCATCCAGGCAGTATTATGCACCACATTATTTAATGAATAGGAGGCATTGATGATGCCGGTAACTCCCCCGAAGATGAACAATATCAGCCCCCCGATGAAATAGGAAAAAAGAAATTTACTCTCATTAAACCAGGGCAGCCTTGCCATCCAGCCGAATAATCCTTTGGAGCCGTTTTTTCTGCCGGCATACTCCAGTGATGCTGCCAGAGTAAATGCAGTGATGAAACTGGGAATAGCCACTCCATAGGTCAGCAGTCCGTGAAAAAATTTTACTCCCTGTGTTATGGCCGGATCGCTGTATTGGTGGTGCACACCAACAGGAATGGAAAACAATAAAAACAGGAACAAAGAAATTCTTCCTGCAAGATCCGAATAAAGCTTGCCTCCTGCTACTTTGGGAAGAATAGTATAGAACATAATGTAAGCAGGTAATAACCAGAAATACACAAGGGCATGGCCAAAAAACCAAAATAATGTTCTTGCCAGGGTCACATTCACGGTATCGGTCCATCCCATTGACCACGGGATAAGCAATACCAGCACTTCGTAGGCTACTGCCAGTGTACACACAAACCAGATAATGAAATTGATGAGAGTACCTAATACTGCCAAGGGTGTTTTTGTCTGCGGGTTTTCTTTTTTCCAGCGGTTATACATCCTGGCCCAGTCAAATAGTGGTACCCACGAGCCGACAATCAGTAAAGCTGCCCCGAGATAGAATAGCGGATGAGCTTTCAGGGGAGGATAGAATGTGTACAATACAGATGCTTTTCCAGCCAGCATGGTCCATGCCGCCATCAGAGTTCCTGTAAGCATCAGGGCGAAGCTCAGCCACATTAATTTCTTGTTGGGCTCTTTTTTCAGGTAAAACGTCATGATAACATGCCCAAAAGCAACAGCAAAAAAAGTAGTAAGTACAATAGCATTGATAACGCCATGTAATGTGAGCCCCTGGTAGTAATCTAATTTTGCAAAAGAGGTCTGCTGCAATACCCCGGCCCGGTAAATGGTTTGCATAAGTCCGTGGTAAATACCTATAATTAGCAGGGCAACAGGAATAGCCAGTTCAAGAAAAATAACCCGTTTAAATGATTTTGATACTTGCATGATTCACCGGTTTTCGGTTTACTTAGCTTCTGAATAATTTACAATTACCTGTGCCCGCATATTCTGGTGGCCAATACCGCAGTACTCATGGCAGACAATGTCATACACACCAGGTTTGTCAAATTTCACGGTCGTTTTATTGATGGCGCCATACACCGCCATCATGTTTACATTCTTTTGGGCGATGTTAAAACCATGTACCACATCTTTGGAAGTCAGGTAGAAGTCCACTTCGCTGCCGGCAGGTATATAAATTTCTGAGGGTTGAAACTGCCACATCTGCGCTACGGAAAAGACCTGGTAGGTTACCGAATCCAGTTTGTTCACCTTTGGTTCGGTATATGCTTTGTCATAGGGCAGGCAATCCGGCACATCGGATTTGTATTTGTTTTTTGCATACAGCAGCGAAAAAACAAACAACCCGATCAATGCAAGAGTGATGCTGATTATTTTCTTTTCGGTTCTGTCAAGCAGTACCATAGCAGGGGGTTTAAGTTCTTTCAATCATTAAAAAATATATGCCATACCAAAAAACAAGAGAAAGAAGTACAAGGGCAATGAAAAACGCTATAGCCCCTTTGGGAAAAAAATTCTTTTCTTCAGGCGATTCCATACCGTTTGTTTTAAGTTTCGGGAACAAAAGTATCTGGCGGGATAAATAAGAGGGCTGATTGTAATAAAGTAAATACCTGATCTTCGTCAGGTAAGATAACAATGTTATCAGCAGGCATTTAAAGGTCTTTCCGGCTGAATTTCCTTACAGCAAGCCATAATGGGAAAACCATCCACAGCAGCATGATACCCGTGGTAAAAAGAACGCCGGTACCACTCCCAAAGAAATCCTTGTATAAGGCTCCGGTATATCCCATCAATGCGCTGATATCCATCTTCAGCATGATAAAAATGCGGCCAAGGTCAATCGGGTTAAGGGCGGAAAGCAGGAGTGTTAGCTTTTCCAGCGGGTAATCACTGAAGGAAAACAGGATCAGCAGGACCAGGCCATCATAGATGAGTGCAAAATAAAACCAGAGCAACAGGGCAAAACCAATCCCCCTTGCTTTGTCTCTTGCGGTCACGGAAGCCCAGAAAGCAATCGAAGTAAACACCAGTGTTAAACAGGCCCCGGTGAATAATAATGCAAAACCGGTAGCATTGGCGGCAAACAATAACACCGGCACACCCACCCCGATCAAATATGCGCTGAGTAGCGAAATGCTGACCCCGGCATATTCACTCAGCAATATCCTGGTGCGGCTCATGGGTTGGGATGACATCAGTTCTATGAACTCATAAGAATTATAGTAATGGATGGTTGTAAACACAAGGCTGACCAGCGGTAATACGATCAGTACAATATTCAGCAGGCTGAGCATGGCTTTGCCGCTGTTTTCCTCCATTTGGAACATACTGAGGGAAACCACCAGCAGGAACAGGGTATAAGCAAGGATGATCTTACTTCTGAGGATATCGTACAGCACATATCTGGAAAGTTTCATCATAACTTCATCTCCGGCCCTTCTTCACGGAGTGGAGAAGGGAGGTTTTTTATTAATATATTTTTTCATCATTTCTGTAAGAAAGCATTTTGCCGATCCATTCATTGCTGAATTTCTCACCTTTCATGATCCGGGCAATGGCTTTGGCCAACCGCAATTCACCGGTTTCTTCCTGTAGGGATTCAAGGTCCATGAAAAACTGCATTTTCCCTTCCTGCATGTACATAACATGGGTGATCAGCTCGTCCAGGTCGCTGAGAATATGCGAGGTAATAAGGATCAGCTTGTTCTTTTTCTTTTCAGCCAGTATCTTTTCTTTTAAGATCTCCGATGCGAGCGGGTCAAGCCCGGCAGTTGGTTCATCCAGTATGAGGATGGGCGGACCAAAAAGAAATGCAACCGCAGCGCTTACCTTTTGCCGGGTTCCTCCGCTTAATGTACGCATGGGCTTGTCAAATATTTTTTCCAGCTCAAATTGTTGGATCAGCATCCTGTCTGTTTGTGTACCGGGAATATTGCGGATGTTTTGCAGCATTTTAAACAACTGGCCCACTTTCATATTGTCCGGGTAACGGCCGATCTGGGGCATATAGCCGGTCTTTTCCCGGTATAAAGGGTCACCGTTGATCAGTTGTCCGTCCACCCTGATCTTTCCGCTGTCGGGCCGCACCATTCCCAGTATTGATTTTATCAGGGTTGTTTTCCCTGAGCTATTGGGGCCGATCAACGAGATCACCTGGCCTTTCTCAAAGTCAACGGAAATATTGTCAAGTGCCTGTAGTTTTTTAAACCGTTTGCTGATATGTTCAATGCGGATCATAAGGTTAGCTGTTTCATCATTGGTTTTTCATCCGTTAAATTTTCCGGGGTAAGACTTGGAATGGCTTTCTCGGCTTTATCCAGCAATTGCACTGTAAAACTCCTGAACAGCATCAGGGTATAGGGATTTTGTTCTACGATCATCGAGTACATGCTGACAGGATGATAGGGAATATCGCCGATTCCGTCCTTATTGATGTCATAACCTTCATATTTGTCCCAATGGTTATTATAAAATTTATTAAGCGAGATAGAGCCATTCGTACCTACGTCAAAACTATTACCGGTGAAATTGTTATGGTGGAAATTATTCAGTTCGCAACTGGCCTGTACCCTGAGTGCCCAGCCGTTTTCCCTGAAAACATTTTTTTCAATTTCTATACGGCTCGTCCCTTCCAGGTGTATGCCAACCGTATTCCTGAGGAACGTATTATGAAGGATGTAGCTGTCAGAAATATCTTTTAGCAGGATGCCATAAGCAGAAGGCCCCCAGTTCAGTTCGAAATGATTGTTCTCCATCCTCACTTTTTTGGAATACATCACGGCCACCCCGGCACCGTTGTTGCGGAAAATGTTGCTGGTATAAGTGTCATCATTGGAGAACATGAAGTGCAGACCATAGCGGATGTTATTACTACTGAGGTTGCTGCGGATGGTTGAGAAAGAAACAAATTCAAAATAGATACCGTCCCGATGGCCGGTCACCTTGTTATTTTCCACCAGGAAATTGTTTGATTTCCACAGGTGTATGCCATTGCCGGTAAGTTGTTCTGATTTTGGATTACCGCTGATGATGTTATCCCGGATAACGGTATAAGAACTGTTAGAAACATGAATGGCAAAATAGGAGCCGGTGATACTGTTGTTTTCTATGGTAATATTTGAACAGTCAACCAGCTTAACAGATGAAAAGTCATTGAGGGCTGAGTAACCTGAGTTACGAAACACAATCCCCCTGACCAGGATATTTTTCCCGCTGATAAGCAGTGTCTCATACTTGTTTTCCCCGTCCAGTACCGGGTTGTTCCGGCCGATGATGGTTAATGATTTGGTAAGGGTGATGCTTCCTTCCTTATATATGCCTGCCAGTAACAATATGCTGTCTTTATCTTTAGCCAGCTCTATTCCCTTTTTTAAGGAACGTACCGGTTGACCCGGTCCTACAATAATTGTTTTGGCCTGAGCAGCTAGAGAAATCTGTAAAAAAAGTATGATGGTTGTGATCCTCATTTGATCTTGTTATATAATTCATTCCATTTCATTAATTGACCTCCTTTTCCCACTCCGGCTTTCTCTGCTGCCTGCTGTGATGAAAAGGCGGCTGCATTGCTGCCCATCGGGCTTCGCAGACCGGGGCTTACCAGGAATACAGCTTTGTTCACATCCAAAAAATCATTTTGCTTCTCAAAATTGATAATGACTTTATGGGCAATTTCCTCTTCTTTCAGTGTGCCTGACTGCAGGAAGCGGACCAGGCAGACCACATCATCAAATTTATACAGCTTGCTTTTCCTGGTCACTATCTCTCCTCCGTACTTAGGGTCGGCAATTCCCATTTTACAGAAATAACAATTATCCTTTCCATAATCAAAAGGCTCTGTTTTGGGCTTGCACCCGGTAGTCATCAGTACTGAAAAAAAGAAAGAAAGAGCAAAGAAAGATATTGTTGTTTTTATTGCTGATTTGCGATGACGGTACCATTCTGCAAACCAAACCCCGAATGCCAGCCCCGCTGCTGCAATTACCACCCATCCGCCCACATCCGGCAGAGAGTAAGCATCAAAGTTCAGTAACCGCCTGTGCCCAATAAGCGGTGGCTGGTAAGAGAGCCCGGGTACCTGTATAGGGGCCGTGGGGTCAAGATTATGGCCATATTTATACCCCCATTTATAAAAATCATACATAGCCAGTGCTCCGCCAATAACTGTCAGGCCGAGGTAAGCCAATAAGAATTTCCTGCTGCCGGTCACCGCTACGGCCATTCCAAGCAGCATGAAAAAGCCCACCACATAAGGCAGGAATGAGAATTCAGGGAACATATTTTCTGAGATTTTTTCCATGCCGATATAGTGATTCAGTCCGTTGATAACATCCACATCGCCACTCAAACCATTAATCCAGATATTCATTGTCAGCCCTTCGGGATATTGCGGTGCAAACAGGTCAATCCGCCAGGCAGGAAGAAAGAAAACAGCGATCAGCGCACCCGAAGCAAAAGCAACCAGGATCCGGGATGTTACACTCAGTTTATTGTTCATGATTCGGCCTTTAAGAACTTCCGGGGCAGCACGGCCCCGGAAGCAGTGTACAATGAAAACCTCTCAACAAATGAACTATTTATTCGCCGGGGGCAGGAGTACTGCATCTATCACATGCACCATTCCGTTGGATGCCGGCACAGAAGCCACAATGGTGGCGCTGCCATTCAGCATTATCTTTCCGTCCTTTACACTTACGGTAACGCTGCCGCCGTTTACCATTCCGATTTTCATTCCATCGGTAAGGAACCCGGCTTTCAATGAAGATGTGGTAACATGATATTGAAGAATATCCTGGAGGTCAGCTTTCTTATCATCCTTCATCAGTCCGTCAACGGTGCCGGCGGGTAATTTATCAAATGCGGCATTAGTGGGGGCAAAAACAGTGAATGGACCGGCATTGGATAAGGCTGTTACCAGCTCTGCCTGCTTCACGGCTGCCACAAGAGTAGTATGGTCTTTCGAGCCCATCGCCACTTTCACCACATCTTTCTGTGAAACTTCATCCTGCACATTTTCCTGCCCGCCTGTATTGGTTGTTTCATCTGCACCGGCTTCATCACCGGATGATTTTTTATTATTACTGCACCCTGCAGCGATCAGCAGCAATGCAAAGATTGAAATACTGAATATCTTTTTCATAACCTTTGGTTTTACTATAAAAATGAAAGAAACAGGGCAGCACGGAAGACCACCCTGTACTTTTTACTTGTTTTTTTCAGAATCTTTTTTCTCGGATGCCGCAGGTTCCGTTTTGCCAGTACTGAAAGAGAGGGGTACATTGGACCCGGGAGAACTTACCCGGATGTATCCCTGCATCTCCTGGTGCAATGCGGAGCAGAAATCGGTGCAATATATCGGGAACACACCCACCCGGTCCGGTTTCCATGCCAATGTTTGTGTCTCACCCGGCATGATCAGCAATTCTGCATTGTTAGCGCCTTTCACAGCAAATCCATGCGGTACATCCCAATCCTGTTCCAGGTTGGTAATATGGAAGTACACCATATCACCCAGTTTCACTCCTTCAATATTGTCCGGCGTAAAGTGGGAGCGGATGGAAGTGGCATAGACATGTACCTCATTTCCTTTGCGTTCAACCCTTGCAAAATTATCACCTTTGGCCGCCCAGGGGTTCCCGTTTTCTTCGATCTTATAGATCTTCTGGCTGTTTTTCATGATCAGCTCAGCCGGGATCGCTTCAGCATAGTGGGGTTCTCCGATCGTCGGAAAGTCCAGCAGCAATTTCATTTTTTCCCCGCTGATATCATATAACTGGGCGCTTTGAGCCAGCTCGGGTCCAGTGGGCAGGTACCGGTCCTTGGTGATCTTATTATAAGCGATGACATATTTGCCGTGTGGCTTTTTGGTAGGACCACCCGGTACGCATAAGTGACCAATGGAGTAATAGGTAGGCACCCGGTCCACTACTTTCAGTTCCTGGATATTCCATTTCACAATTTCAGAGGAAACAAAAAAAGACGTGTAAGCGTAGCCATTTCCGTCAAACTCCGTATGCAAAGGGCCAAGACCCGGTTTCTGCACCTCACCATGCAATACGGCCTCGTATTTTAATACAGGGATACCATCAAATTCACCATCATAGTTCTTTGCTGCAATAGCTGCCTGAATTTTTGTAAAGGAGAATACAGGGATGGTGGCGGCCAGCTTACCGCTGCCTACGATGTACTCACCGGTGGGGTCCGTGTCACATCCATGGGGCGATTTGGGACAAGGCATGAAATACACCATATCCGGGCAATCGGCCGGATCCAGCACCAGCACTTCGTTTTCCATGGTTGAAGTGGCCATGTGTTTCTTTTCATCATAGATATTATGCGCATACTTCACAGATTTCTTTACTCCCTTCCCGGCTTTGGCATATTCTTCTGCCTTTTTCCAGTTAACGGCCATGATAAAGTCTTTGTCTTTCTGAGAGGCATTTACTTCCAGCAGGGTATTCGCTTTTTCCGAATTGTAACAACTGAAAAAGAACCAGCCGGCTGATTTTCCTTTACCGGCCCGGGCCAGGTCAAAATTGATGCCGGGGGTCAGGATCTGGAAGGCTATGTTCATCTGGCCGGACGTTTTATCAACGCCAATAAAACTAACGGTGCCCTTGAAATTATCCTTGTAGGTGTTGATCGGTACATCCAGTTTATCCCCGATCGGGACACTGAACCGGGTACCCGCTACCACATACTCTGAATTCTCCGTTATGAAAGGAGAGGAGTGGTTGCCGGCGCTGTTGGGGATCTCAATGATCTCCGCGGTACGGAATGTTTTCAGATCTATCCGGGCTATGCGGGGGGTATTGTTTGCATTGCCAAAAGCCCAACGGCCATCATGCTCGCTGTTGGTTACGGAAAGAGCAATATGATGCAGGTCATCCCAGGGTACAAAACCATGTGAGGTATTCAGCATCGGTTTACTTTCTTCACTGTACCCCCAGCCTTTTTCAGGATCAACGGAGAATACCGGAATGACACGGAACAACCGGCCGGAGGGCAATCCATATACAGACATCTGCCCGCTGAAGCCTCCGGATACAAAGTTGTAAAACTCGTCATACTTACCTGGCGCTACATACACTTTGGAAGCGGCATTTCCGCTGACGGCAGACTGGGTGCCTTTTGGCTTACATCCCTGCATTATCACAAAACCGGCCAGCGCCAGCACCAAAAACATTTTAATAACAAAGGGTTTCATATTTAAATTTTTTAGCAGTTAATAATCTGAGTGTTGAGCTGGTTTCTGTTCCCGCTGATTATTTCTCCCCGTCATTGTGACGCATATACTCCAGCACTTGCCTTGCCTGGTCTTTACTGATATTCTGATTGGGCATACGCACCATGCAGAGTTCAAGCAATTTTTGCGCTTCGGGGTCGGTTTCCAGCATCATATCCACATTGGTGATCATATTCATGATCCAGAGAGGTTGCCTTTTTTTCGTTACATCCTTCCATCCGGGGCCCACCAGTTTTTCACCGGTCAGTTTGTGGCAGGACTGGCATTTCAGTTCATAAGTTCCCTTGCCGGCGGTTACCATTGCCTGGTCAAGCGGTGTGCCGAGCGTTATATCACTTTCTTTTAATTCAGTGCCATGAGTTTCGGGTTGATCTTTGGTAAGATCCTGTATTTCCACAGGCGGCGGGTCCTTTTTAGAGCCTTCATTACAGGCAAATGCGACAAAACTGGCACACACCAGTATTCCAGTGACAAGTTTTGAGGTTTTCATTGCGTTATTTTTTAATAATTAGTATGATGATTGCCTGTGTAAGAAAAAAATATTCAGAGCTCCTATAAAAGATATGGTTGTCTTTTATGACTCAAAAGTATCTGCGGGTAACCCGGTGGGAGGTGACCATCATCAAAGCAATAAATGATATTTATCAGCTTCCTGCATGGGGCTGCCGGTATTTTTGTCGGTCTATGGTATTCTCAAAATCATTTGGTTATGCCCTGCGGGGGATTTTATATTTAGCCATGCAGGCAGATACCAGGGAAAAGGTGCAACTGGATGAAATAGCTGAAAAATTAGGAGTGCCCAGGCATTTCCTTGGAAAAGTGATGAAAAGGATGGTGAAGGAAGGTGTGCTGAACTCATTAAAAGGACCTTATGGGGGATTTTATGTGAACGAAAAAACCATGGCAACCCCATTATTTAAGCTGGTGGAGATAACAGGGGAAACAGATGAATTCAACACCTGTGCACTGCGCTTGCGCAAGTGCAATGCAGAGAGCCCCTGTCCGTTGCACCGGCAAATAGAATCGCTGCGGCAGCAATGGATGCGTTTATTGTCATCGACCACTGTTCATGACCTGTTAAAGAAGGACCATCCTGGTTTTATCAGAAGTATAGCAGTTGTCTGACCTGGGTCATCTTTTTTCATTCAGCATATCTTTTAATTTGACACAGAATTTGAGGAAAATGTTTCTAAAACCGTTTGAGATCAACCGTAAGGCGCTGGTGGCGGATATAGTATCGCAGGATTATCGTACTGCTGATGTGTTCCGCCGCCACGGAATAGTCTATTGCTGCGGAGGCAAATGGCCAATGGACATTGCCTGCGAGATGCAGGGTCTGGATGCGGATAAGGTGCAGGCCGAACTGGAAACTGCAATCCGCACCATCCAGTTGCCCAGCCTGCTTGATTTTGCTGAGTGGGATATTGATTTTCTTATTGACTACCTGATCAATGTACATCATCACTACCTGAAAAAATCTTTGCCGGCGACACAGCCGGTTCTGGCTGATTTTGCTGAAGAACACCGAAAAAAATTCCCCTATGTAACGGAACTTAAAAAACAATTTGATCTGCTGTCCGGGCAATTGCTGCCATTGATACAACATGAAGAGGAGGTGATCTTTCCCTACATCCGGCAGATCGCCCATGCACACCGCAACAAAGAATCTTATGCTGCACTCCTGGTCCGTACACTCCGTAAACCCGTTGAACAAACCATGTTCAGGGGCCACGAAGCGGTAAGTAATATCATTTTATCTATCAGGGGGCTGACAAATTCATACACTACTCCGGAGAATGTATGCATCAGCCACAAAGTGGTCATCGCCAATCTAAAAGAACTTGATAACGACCTGATGCAGCACCTGTATCTGGAGCAATCCCTCCTTTTCCAGAAGGCGGTCTCCATTGAAAAGGAGTTATTGGCAGTTTAGGGAGTACTTTTCCACCCGATCATTCATGTACACACATCACCGGGATATGCGACTGGAAAACAAGTTGCCGGGTGCTGCTGGGTTTGAAAATACCCTCCAGCAGTTTATGTTTTTTAGGAATTGCGATCACCAGGTCCAGGTTATTGGTTTCAGCAAACCGGTTAATGCCGTCTTCCACATCTGAGTCGGTAATAAAATGATATTGTGGCCGCAAGTCTTCCAGCAGGTTGTGCAGCAGGAAAGATTGTTCCGGTGTATCAGGCCTGAACTGTTTATTGTTGTAATCCACATTCAGCACATGCAGCTCCGCTTTGAGCTCTTTCACTATTTGCCGGATGAACTGCATCGGCGTTGACTGAGCTACCTGCTTAAAATCACAGGCAAATCCGATCTTTTTAATACCAGCACCGAATTCTTTGCCCGGCGGGACACAAATCACCGGCCAGGCAAGATGCCGGATAGCCGTCAGTGTGGTGCTTCCGAATACCACTTTTTCCAAACCTGTCTTCCCTTTTGCCCCCATCACCACGGCAAAGGGCTGTATTTTTTTACACAGGTTTTCCAGCTCGTCTACTGTGTTACCCATGATGGATTCTGTATGAATTTTTATTTTTCCTGAAGTAACATGAGCAAGTTTATCTTTTAGCTGTTCCAGTTGTGTCTCACTGGATTTTCTCAGTTCATCCACGGAAACGAGAACCACCGGCACATCCGTATAGGCAACAGGTATATTATACACATGAAACAGCAACAAATTGGCATTGACTGAAACAGCCATATCGGCGGCGAAATTGACCGCATTCAGTGAAACGGGGGAAAAATCGGTGGGGGCGATGATTGTTTTCATGATGCTTTGTTTTCAGGTTTAAAAATAGGACGGCTACCTCTTCTTTTGTTATGACCAGGTATCAGGCCAATTGCTGATTTACGTCAGGCCTTTGCGTTACCGTGCCCGGTAAGTTTGTAACCTAAAATTCTATATATGAAAAAAAATATGGGAAATGCTGACCGGATTGTCCGGGTACTGGTTGCAGCAGCAATAGCTGTTTTGTACTTTACTAATACTGCTACAGGAACTTTGGCTTATATACTGCTGGCTGTCGGGGTCATTTTCCTGCTCACAAGCCTGGTTGGGTTCTGTCCGTTGTATTCGTTGTTTGGAATTAATACCTGCAGGGTTAAAAACGCAGGTTTGTAAACAACCGTTATGAAAGGCCTTGAAAATCAAGCTTACCTGGTTGGTTTTATAATTTCCAATACGGTTGCCCTTTTGTTTCTTGCCTGTGCAGTTAAATGGCCCCGCATTGCCAGACTTTTATTTTTTCTCCTCTTTGCCTGGGCCTGCTGGACGAACCTGGCCTATTCACAAAATAACCCAGCTGCTTACCAGACATATGCTAACCTGGCTTTTTTTGACTTTTACAAAGATTTTATCACCGGCTGGTTCAGCAGAAATACTGTCTGGGTAGTTGGCCTCATCGCCACCTGCCAGGGATTAATAGCTTTATCCATGCTCCTGAAAGGATGGCTGTTCATGCTGGGTTGTACCGGAGGAATTATCTTTTTGTTGTCGATAGCACCTCTGGGAGTGGGTTCGGGGTTTCCCTGCACTGTCATATTTGCTATAGCACTTTTTATTTTATTCCGGAAAGGTCATATTTATTTATGGGAAAGAAAATCTCAGGTATCTGTTAACTACAAAAATATATGATATGAAAGGAGCTATTGTTTACAGAGGAAAATACGGGGCAACGAAACAATATGCGGAATGGCTGGGAGCAGAATTAAATCTGCCGGTCATACCTGCCGGTGAGATAAACGGACCGGCATTAAAAGAATATGATTACCTGCTGCTGGGCACCAGTGTGTATATTGGCAAATTGCAGGTTAAAAAATGGCTGAAAAAAAATGGTTCCTTTTTAAGGGGAAAAAAAGTATTCCTTTTCCAGGTGGCAGGCACCCCGCCGGAAGAAAAGGGAAAAAGACTGGCGTACAACAACGCTGCTGTACTCAACGAAATAGCCGGCAATTGGGAATATTTTTTTTTAAGAGGGAGGATGATTATGAACAAACTTTCCTGGAAGGACAGGTTTATGCTCAAAATGGGTGCCATGCTTACCAAAGATCCAAAAGAAAAGAAAACTATGCTGACAGATTATGATGATGTGAAGAAAGAAGAATTAATAAATATCCTGACTGATGTAAAGAATTATATACAACCAGCCCCTGCAACTGCCTGCGAAATAATGCCGGCAGCCGGTCATCGCACCTGAACCGGGATTATCTTTTTTATTTCAGTCACTATAGCTTACTTTGAATTCAGATAATGATGCCCAGTTATGCTTGACAAGGCCCACATGACCTCCCTGTTCGAAAATGCCACCGAAGGCATCATTCTTACAAACGGGCAGGGAAAGATAGTAATGGTGAACCCGGCCGTAGAACGGATGTTTGGCTATTCACATGAAGAACTGCAGGGCCAGCTGATCGAAATACTGATCCCGGATAAATCCAAACCCCATCATCACCAGTTGCGGACAGGATTTTATGAAAAACCCTCAAACCGGGCTATGGGCCATGGCCGGGATTTATTCGGAAGAAAAAAAGATGACACCAATATACCGGTAGAAGTAAGCCTTAGCCACTACAGGAGGAATAGTGAACTCTTTGTCATTGCTTTTATTGTTGACATCACGCAGCGGAAAGAAATAGAGGAAAACATGCTGAAGCAAAAGGCTGAATTGGAAAAAATAACGGCCAGGATACGGCAACTAAATGCAGAACTGGAAGTGAAGGTGGAAGAACGGACGCTGATCCTCAAAGAGGCTTTGCAAAAGCTGGAACAATCACAGCAGGAACTGAGCGATGCTCTTGACAAAGAAAGACAACTCAATGAGATCAAAAGCCGCTTTGTTTCAATGGCTTCCCATGAATTCAGGACACCCCTCACCACCGTACTTTCATCTGCTTCGCTTTTATCAAAATATACCACAACAGAAGAACAGGAAAAAAGGGACAAGCATATTGAAAGAATTAAAAGCTCAGTGAATAACCTGAATGACATTCTTGAGGATTTCCTCTCGCTGGGCAAGCTCAATGAAGGGCGGATTGAAGTAAAAAGAGAAACCCTGAACCTGAAGCTGCTGGTGGAGGATACGATTGAGGGGATGAAAACCCTGTTGAAGACAGGCCAGCGCTTTATAACGGAATGCAGCGGTGATTGTGATGCTGTTACCGATAAAAAGTTATTCAGGAATATTTTAATCAATCTGATAAGCAATGCCGTCAAATTTTCAGATGAAGACAAACCGGTGATTATAGGCGGACGCAAATCGGGTAACAGGATGATTATGTCGGTGACCGATCAGGGTATCGGTATTTCGGAGGAAGATCAGCAGCACCTGTTTTCCAGTTTCTTCAGGGCAGCCAATGCCACCAATATACAGGGAACAGGGCTCGGCCTGCATATAGTAAAGCGGTACGTTGATTTGCTCGGGGGAGAAGTGAAGCTGAAAAGTGAATTGAATAAAGGCACAACAGTTACCTTTAGTATTCCTGTAAAATAATGATGCTATGATATCTGTTTTAGTTATTGATGATAATCCGGACATCCGGGACAACACGGCCGAGATACTGCAACTGGCGGGTTACAGGACTTTTACAGCAGAGAACGGGAAAAAGGGAGTGGAAGTGGCGTTGCAGGAAAAACCTGATGTGATTGTCTGCGACATCATGATGCCGGAACTGGATGGATATGGCGTACTGCACCTCTTGAAAAAAAATTCAGATACAGAACATATACCTTTTGTTTTTCTTACTGCCAAAACTGAAAGAAGTGATTTCCGGAAAGGAATGGAAATGGGTGCCGATGACTACATCACCAAACCATTTGAAGATATCGAACTGCTGAATGCAATAGAAGTGAGGCTGAAGAAAATGGCCGTGCTTGACAATAAATATTCTCCCTCCCAACAAGGTATTAACCAATTCATACAGGATGTAAAAAACGCTGGTCTTATCAGCCAGCTGGCCGATCAATATGATGTGGAAACATATTCCAAAAAACAAACACTTTACCAGGAAGGGAAAA
>JBQTHS010000082.1:0-36568 GCA_052389635.1 Bacteroidota bacterium
TTGCCGATCTCATCGGATAACTTTTTTTCAGTATCCTGCATTATTTCTTTTACCCGTTGTTTTTGCTGTTCAATTATCTGATTCATGTTGTTACCTCCTGTAATTGGTTTTTAGTTATAGCGCCTATCATTTGAGCATAGCTCTCTTCCAGCACCTGGCCGTTGAGGTAAATGCCTTCGGCCAATGTGCGGGGATCATGCTTTTCCAGGTATTCGGCCACAGGGTCAATTATAGCATCATTGCTTAGGTCAATTTGCTCAATGAATTCCATGTCCCGCTTTTCCCAATGATGTTTCCACCAGTTCCAGAATGTTTTGCTGCTGCTGATCTGCCGCACTATTTGCGGATATTCGGGCATCAGTTTTTGTAAATAGCTGAGGGCGCATTCGTACACATGCTGTGCCCATTGCTGGGCATTCCAGTTAAGAAGTGCCTGCACTTCCCGCTGTATTGATTTATCTATTGTGTTATCCATGTTGGTTGGTTTTATTTGCGTTTTGGAATTTTGTGGTACAGGCGGAAATTTTGTTCTGTTGGGGCAACGTTCCTTTTATCGCAGTGATGGAGGAAGCGATGGAGGTAATCGTGTAGTTCGCCGTAATTGTCGCAGAGCTCAATCAACAAGTCCTGCAAATCCGGTTCTTTGGGTATATACAAATCAAAGAAAGGTTTCATGTCCTTTGCTTTGTTAAATGCTGTGATTAACCTGGTGCCCGCTTTGAAGCGGCGGCGAAGCTGTGGGATAGATTGGCCGAAGGACTTTCTGTTAAGGGCATCTGTTAGCTGATGAGTGCCAATCATAACAATACTGCAATTATCAGCAACTGCATCATATAATTGCTTTATCGCTTTCAGCGTTTGTATTTTAGCGTTCTCGGCTTCATCCAGGATGATGATGGGGTCTGCACCATCTTCGGCCAGGCGATTAAGCTCTTTTGATATTTGCCGAAGCGAGCTATGTTTTGAGTTTTTGCCGGAAAAAACAGGAAGGCCGAGAAGTAATTGCAATTCGTTTAAAACAGCTATCAATCCGTATGTGTCGCCAAGAGTGATAACATAAGTGTGTTTTGGTTTTTTTTGCTGAAACATTTTTATGCTATTGCTCTTGCCGACACCAGTATCCGCTATCAGCATCAATGCTTTTTTATCTTCTTTGGCTTCCAGTAGCTCAGTCAATATTTCTTTTGACTGGATAGTGGGCAGGTTTTGCCATCCGTTGTACTTTGCTGTTGACATAATAGTTGTGTTTATGGTTGATAGAAAATGGATAAATCATTGTTTTGGTCAAGGTAATTTTCATGATCACGGCTGAACTGCTCAATCATTTTTTGTTCTGCTTCATTCTTCAGTTCCTTTATCAAAACACCGCCTTGCAGCATCGCCTCCGGATTATAATGCGAATCGCCTACTAACTGCTTGCGTTTATCTGAGGAGGATGTGGCTCTCCTTACTTGTTCAGTTTTCTCGGCCAGTATTGCATTGAGGAATGTGCGGCTGCCGGTGTAATGGTCGTGAATGGCACGGGGAACGAGTTGTGCGGTGTGTGCGATGAAGCGGATATCATCAAAGTTTGTGCAGAGCACCCGGCTCATATCAAACGGATCGTAGATGATCTCCACTTTTGCTCCCCGCAGTTTTTCATACATCCATGCTTCGGGCAGGTCGTAACTGTATTGGGCATTTCTGATTTGCGGTTCCACACCCCGATTAGTTATGCGGATGCCGTCTGTGTGCTTTGGTTTGTGGGTGATGCCGAATGTGAGAAGGAACTGTTCATCTGTAATTGGCCGCCTATCGTCTTGGTGCGTTTCACTCCAGCGTTGCAGCCATTGTTGTTCTTTTGACGGCATGTCGCCTTCCCTTTTTAGTTCCGGCATGTTGCGCATCAGGTGGAAGCAATTTTCAATGAGCAGTTCCGCCTCTTGCCCGATCATTGGCCTTGTTTTTTGAGCAAAACTGTTTTTCAACATTTCAGGATTGATGCCACGAAACTTTGCGCCCATGTTGTGCCCACTGTAGTTATCCTGGCTAACTAATTTTTTTGCCCTGGTAAAATGAACGGAGCCGAATAGCTGTTCAATATATCCACGGTGCTTATTGCCGTGTGAAGGGGGGATGTTAGTTGCTATTTTTTCATAAAAAGGAGTAAGGGTTTTGCTTCTCCATTTGTCGGTTTTTATTTCAAAAGGTAGGTGCCATGCACCGGTGAGCCTCCTGATATTATACATAGCATCCAGATAGGCGTGGTATACCTGTTCGGTGGCCGGCGTTTGCGCCATTATGTACGACTTGCCGAGTATATAATCAACGCAGCTATCGTTTACCACAATTGCTACATACTTATTGTACTGGTAGCCGTCTTTGTCCTGGAAAAGAAAATCAAGGTTGTTGTCATCATGCTCCACAAATTTTAATGCAGATAAAGATGTTCTTGGCAATCCCTTCACTTCTCGGATATGCTTTTCGTTGTAAGCATTATTACCATACCGGTTAAGGTCAACCTGGTAGCCCTTCTTCCTTCGCCAGTTGCCCACTGTTGCCGTATCAATGGTTTTGTACCCATTCTGTTTTGCCCATTCATTGTATGTCCATTTAATCAAGACATCATCATGCTGATGCGGGTCTTCTATAAGCGTAAGCAGTTTTGCCTCTGCCAATTCATCTTTTACTTTCAGTGCAGCATCATTACCGTAGGCTTTATCAATGACACAGGTATAGCCTTGCTCTTTATAAGCAGCAACCAGGCTTCTGATATTATCATACTTCGTAGGGAAACGGGCATAGAGTTGATTGGCTCCTTCGTAGGTTTCGCTTTCTCCATTTGTTTTCTCTTCTTCAATGATGCCTTTTAAATGATCGTAGAATTGTGGAACAGATATACTGAGCTCTTTAATTGGTTTGTTGCGGGCATCATCTATTCGTTTGATGAGCTCAAGTATATCACAAGCCCGGCTGTATTGTTTTACTCTGTGGATGGGTAATATTTTTTCAGTGTTGTAACGGTAGGCGAGAAAGAACTGGCGGGCTTCGTTGTGTTGGGTGATCATTCTCCTTATCGGGTCTCTCACTACTGCATCATAAGGGTTTCTGAACCGGGCTTTGATTTTTTCTTTGTGGCCCTCACCCATAGTTTCGTAGGCAACGAGATTGAGTTTTTTGTTATCGGGGTGATCAATCTGCACCAGTCGTTTATTTCCTTTGCATTTTTCTTTTTGATAATAATTTACCGAGATACCAGCTTCATGTAATGCGAGATCAAAAACAAACAGTTCGCCGTTAATGATTTCAAAAAAGCGTTCTTTAATCGGGATGTTTATCATTATTAATAGTTGTTGTTAATTAACCGGAATAAGTTTTTCAACAGCCTGGATAAAAAGATTTTTTTCTCCTTCGGATAAGAACATATAAGTCTGCATGATTTTTTCATTCACCTGCTGACCCTCAATTACCCTTCTAACCTGCCTGCGTGAACACCCTATTATTTCAGCAGTTTTTTTCACCCTCGCAGCTTGCTCGGAGTCTCTGGTTCTTGTTTTTCTCAGGATTTTTGCCATACCTTTATTAGTCCGTTATAGTGACCAAAGTAAACCAAATTATTTGTGAATCACAAAATATTTGTGATTTCATTTTATCCACAACTGTTAATTTCTTGAAGCAACTGGCTAAAAATTTGAAGTTTATTAGGGAGGGCAAAAACCTCTTACAGTCAGATGTACCGGGCTTTTCAGCGTCTCAATGGGGAAACTATGAGAGGTCTCTTTCTAAGCCCGGACTTGACGATTTAGAGAGAATTACCAAATATTTTGGCTTTACGGAGACCGAGCTACTTCATCACGATTTAAGTAAGGAAGGTAAGTTTGATGAAAAAGGCAGGTATATAAAAATTGATGAAAAAGGTAAGAGTGACGGTAAGGGCTTAGGTAAGAATACGGCTAAAAAATACCCTCATAGCGCCAATTTGAGTTTTGTTAATGAGGATAAGCCGGTAGTGATTACTAAGGATCGGGTGCCACAAGTAATAACTATTGACAGCCAGGGTAATGAAAATGTAGTGATGGTGCCGGTTAAGGCCAGGGCTGGGTATTTGAATGGATATGCAGACCCGGAATTTATGGCTATTCTTCCTGCTTACCGCCTGCCCGGTCTCAATAATGGAACCTTTAGATTGTTTGAAGTAGATGGACTAAGTATGTACCCAACATTGCATGCCGGAGATTTAGTAATCGGCTCTTATGTAGAGCAGTTGGGCATTGTGCGGGATGATAGAGTTCATGTGATAGTTACAAATAATGATGGCGTAGTGGTAAAGAGGGTATTGAATCGTATAAAAACTGATGGTAAGCTGATCCTGAAATCTGATAATTACAAAGACAGAGATATGTATCCACCAATTGTATGTGATCAGCAGGATGTGATTGAAATTTGGTACGCAACTGGATTTATTTCCCGGCAGATGCGGCCACCATCTGAAACATATAACCGGTTAATTGATCTGGAGGGAAGGTTTACCCTGTTGGAAGCGGCTGTTAAAAAAGGTGGGTGAAACATTACCGGGAATGGTATCTAATTTACCGCAGCGTTTTTTTTCTTTCAAACAGCAATATTCATAACTGTTTGATTTTCGTGCACTTTTGCACTTTTTACATTTTTCTATTTTAAGTTGAAATGAATTACCCCCTATACAACCCTCCTTCGTCAAGGCTTCGGAGGGCAAAGAAAAAGTCCCGCCCTTCGACTTTGCTCAGGATTGCGGGACTTAATGCTTTTTAGCCGGTGAAAATTACTGAACTTCTTCGGCCGCCTGTTCCCTTGCATGGTTAAGTACATTCAGTACTACCTCAGTGCGGGGTACAACGGTAAGTTTGTCCAGCCTTTGCATGGATGCTTTCAGCACATTCAATTTTTCACGGAGTGTCCAGTCCTTTTGCAGTGCGGCTTCAATGGCAGTGGTCTGTTGGTCAGAAGTCTCTTTGTATAAATACAATAAGAGATCCTCAGGAGTAAAGTTGGTCATTAGCAAACCGGTTAATTTGTCCAGAAATAGAGATTGTCCGTGGTAGCCAGATATTAAAAACGTCCGTCATATTAACGGGGCTGAAACGGCCTTATTGTGCAGGGCCTGCTAATTCTTTGGAGGCTCGTAATTTTCCGGTATGATGAAGAGTTCCTCATTGTCCCGCTTCATCAGGTATTTCTCCCGGGCATATTTTTCCAGGGTGGTAGGGTTGTGCTTAAGTGCTTCTAATTCTTTAAGTTCGGCTGCGATCCTGGTGGTATAATACTCCTTGCTCTGGCGCAGATTTTTCAGTTCCCGGGTGCGGTCCCATTGGGTGAAGACATCATTTTTATCCAAAAAAAACATGACAGCGCAAAAAGCCGCAAAGGAGATAAAGTACTTGCTACGGAGCCAGGCAGGAAGCCTCCCCAAACCCCTCCGCAGGAGGGGCTTTACAACTTTTCCATTATTTGGAGTGTTTTCCATTATCGGACTTTTTATAAGTCCTTCCCGGCGGGAAGGATTTAGGATGGGCGTCCAAATTTAATCTTTCCTTTCGGATAAACGGCCGACATGCCCAACAATTCTTCGATCCGGATTAGCTGGTTGTATTTGGCCATGCGGTCTGTGCGGCTTGCGGAGCCTGTTTTTATCTGCCCGCAGTTCAGCGCCACGGCAAGGTCTGCAATGGTGGTATCCTCTGTCTCCCCGCTGCGGTGGCTCATGATGGTGTTGTAACCGTTGTGCTGCGCCATGGTAACGGCATTGATAGTTTCCGTCACCGTTCCAATCTGGTTCACTTTTACCAACAGGGCATTAGCGATGTTTTTATCAATGCCCTGCTTCAGGCGGGTAACATTGGTTACAAACAGATCATCACCCACCAACTGGCATTTGCTGCCGATGGCTTTTGTCAGGGCGGCCCATCCGTTCCAGTCGTCTTCGGCCATACCGTCTTCAATGGAAACGATGGGATATTTCTTCACCCAGCCTTCCCAGAACTTCACCAGCTGGTCGCTGCTCATTTCTTTGCCGCTGCTTTTATGAAAGACATATTTTTTCTTTTTGGCATTCCATAATTCACTGTTGGCCGCATCCATGGCAATGGTGATCTGCGAACCGGGCTTGTATCCCGCAGCCACAATCGCTTCCATTACCGTATCTATCGCTTCTTCATTGCTCTGGATATTGGGGGCAAAACCGCCTTCATCGCCCACATTGGTGCTGAAGCCTTTTTTCTTCAGTACAGATTTCAGGGCATGAAAAATTTCCACTCCCCATCTTAACCCTTCGCTGAAAGAGGAAGCGCCGACGGGCATCACCATAAATTCCTGGAAATCTATTTTATTATCCGCATGGGCGCCTCCGTTCAGGATATTCATCATCGGGATGGGCAGTGTTTTGGCATTGGTGCCGCCGATGTAGCGGTACAGCGGCAATGAAGCTTCTTCGGCTGCGGCTTTGGCCACCGCCATACTTACGGCCAGTATGGCATTGGCGCCAAGCTTGCTTTTGTTGTTGGTGCCGTCTAATTGTATCATCATTTCATCAATGCCAGTCTGGTCGGCCACATCATTACCAATAAGCGCCGGTGCGATGATGTCGTTTAAATGTTGAACTGCTTTCAGCACCCCTTTACCGAGGTAATTCTTTTTATCGCCATCCCGCAGTTCCACCGCCTCATGTATGCCGGTGCTGGCGCCGCTGGGCACGGCGGCACGGCCAAAGGCGCCTTCGTCGGTTATCACATCCGCTTCCACAGTGGGGTTTCCCCGGGAATCAAGTATCTGGCGGGCGAAGATCTCTGCGATGTAACTCATAATTGGATTGATTTAAGATTTCTTTGTCTGATAATGTTTATTTGCCCTGGTTGCTCGGTTGATAAAAATAAATATACCCAACCCCCCTGCTATTGTCAAAGCTGTTGATCTGAGCATTTTGAGTCTCAGGTCATCAGCAATTCCATCGGCATCAAAACCATATGCTGCCAATTGCTCCTTCTTTATCTTTTCCCGGCGCAACTGAATGCGATATTTTGCATAATTATATGCGCCGGTCAAAGTCGCATAAGCAAAACCCAGGAGCAGCACACTGACTATTAATGGTTTCAGTTTCAAAAAAAGTAGTTGGTGATTTTTTTGCATGGCAAAGAAACGATGTTTTTGCCAATGAATCAGCAGGGTAGAAGGTTAGGGAATTAAATTACCTGTTTTCCCTTTTTTTAGATAAGTTTGGCCTCTATTTCTACTGGATGGGTCACCGGCTTTCTGCATATCTTCTTTCTGTACTGCTGGCTGTTTGTTTTTGTACCAAAAGCAATGCACAGTCAGGGCTATGTCCTTCTAATCTTGATGTTGAATTGGGAGATTTCTCAGGCTGGGTATGCAGATACGGAGTTACAGCAGATCCTCTTCCTTTACCTAATATCGGCATTCAGCCCGGCAGGCATACTATTATAGATGCTACTACTGCCGGTACAGATCCTTTTGGCTTATTTCCTGAAATGTGCCCTAACGGGAGTAATTATTGCGTAAAGCTTGGCAACAGCCAAACAGGGGCCCAGGCAGAAAGTATATCATATACTTACACGATTCCTTCAACTGTGTCTAATTTTTCGATGTTGTTTTATTATGCAGTTGTTTTACAGGACCCCGGTCATATTCCGGCAAATCAGCCAAGATTTATGGCCAGAATAGTGGATGTTGCAACAGGATTGCCATTGGCTTGTGTGGATTTCGATTTTATCGCTTCCAGCTCTCTCCCGGGTTTTCAAACCTCGCCGGTAAACCCGCAGGTGGTATTTAAAGACTGGACCCCCATCAGTATCAACCTGAATGCCTATATCGGCAGTACCATTATGCTGGAGTTTATAACAAAAGACTGCTCACAAACCGGACATTTTGGTTATGCTTATTTAGATGTCGGCACAGTTTGCAGCGGTGCTATAACCGGGAATTTCATTTGCCCCGGCGATACAAGCATTACCCTTACTGCTCCTTTTGGTTTTCAGGGTTACCGCTGGTTCGCCGACATGACATTTCCTTTGCCACCGATTTCCACCAGTCAGACCGTAACTCTTACTCCCCCACCAGCAGTAGGTTCTGTTTTTCCGGTTGAAATAACACCCTATCCGGGCTATGGCTGTTTGGATACTTTATACGCCATTGTGGATGTGGGCACCCGGCCACCCGCCATTGCCGGCCCCGACAGGGTAATATGTAATGGTCAGCAGGTACAGATAGGAGGGCCTCCGTTACCGGCACACAGTTATTCATGGATACCCGCTGCACAGGTAAGCAATCCCAATATTTCAAACCCCTTTGCCGGACCTGTGTCGGCGCCAACTGATTTTATAGTGACCGTGACGGATATACTGACGGGCTGTACTAATGAAGACACGACAGTGATCAGCAATTTTCTAACAGATACTGCTGTAAGCTTTACCGGAATAATCAGCACTTGTATCAATGAACCAAGAGCCACCCTTTCTGTAAACAGCAGTTCCACTGCCGTGCAATGGCATGAACTGGCCGCCGGCCCGATACCCGGCGCTACCGGTATATCCTATACACCATCCGTTTCAGGAATTTACTGGGCGGAGCTAACACAGGGCGGTTGCCTTGACAGTACCAGCAACTATCCTGTATTTATTCATCCTTTGCCGGTTGCAGCATTTACACCCAGCAATGATTCAGGCTGTGTGGCCATCAGTACCCTCACTTTTACCAACGGTTCCGGCAGCCCCGACAATGCCGCTATGACCTACCTCTGGAAATACAGCGACGGGATTACCGATATCAGTATGGATGCGGTAAGAACATTCAGCCCTGTAGGTACTTATAATGTAAAACTGGTGACCACCACCGAGTTTGGCTGTAAGGACAGTACCAACCAGGATGTCCATATCATGCCGCAGGGAGTACCCAACTTTACATGGGATTCCATTTGTACCGGCAGGCCCATGCAGTTCACCAACCTGAGCAATGAAAACAGTTCGCCGCAGGTTTGGTACAACTGGAATTTTGGCAACGGCGACCCGCTTTCATTAGTGAAAAACCCGCCGCTTGTTACTTACAACGGACAACCCGGCCAACTGGATGTGATACTTAAAATGGCGACACTTGGTTGCGAAAGCGATACACAAACCATTATCAAAACTGTGCAGGTGAACAGGCAGGCGCCGGGCTATACTTACCGGACTATTACCGTACCGTTGGGCAGTTCGCAATGGCTGCATGTGCGGGACAGTATCGGCAATATCTACAACTGGCGGCCGCCCATGTACCTGAGCAGCTATAATACCCGCTATACCGAGTTCACGGCTGTAAGCGATGATGTGAAATACCTGATTGATATTTCTGATATACATACCTGCGTTACTACGGACACCATCCAGATGCTGGTGCTGAAAAAACCGGGCTTCTATCTGCCTACTGCCTTTACCCCCAATGGCGACGGGTTAAATGACCTGCTCCGCCCTTATCTTATCGGCATGAAAGGGCTGAAAAGCTTCTCCGTTTTCAACCGCACAGGACAGCTTATTTTCTACAGCAATAAGTACGGCGAAGGCTGGGATGGCAAGTTCAAAGGCACTGACCAGGCGACTGGTGTGTTTGTATGGGTGCTGGAGTTTTACGACGCCAACAACCGTCCGGTGCTGGAAAAGGGTACGGTGACGCTTATCCGGTAGTCTATCACCTCTTCTTTTTTACACAGAGCAGCTTTTCAGTTTGTTGTCATGCCGGGGAACGAGGCATCTAACTGGATTGAGAGGGGTTGTTACCTGAAGTGTTCAGATTCCTCCGCAGCCTGCACTGAGGAACGAAGTGTCGGAATGACAAACTGAAAAACTACTTTGTGCCCGACGGTTTTGCTCTTTTCCCGTTTTCACCTACTTTCAGTCCAAATCAACTTACCATGCGGATTATCCTTTTGACTTTTACCCTCAGCCTTTTGCTGCTGAATGTAAAAACAGTTACGGCTCAAACAGCGCCCAAACTTATTACCACTGTTGAGGGCATTAAGGAATATGAACTCAGCAACGGCCTGCGGATATTGCTGATGCCTGATGCATCACAAACCAATATTGCGGTAAATATTGTTTACAAAGTAGGCAGCCGCCACGAAGGCTATGGTGAAAGCGGGATGGCTCACCTGCTGGAGCATATGCTGTTCAAACAGTGCAAGAAATTCGCCGATATCAAAAAAGCCATTGCGGATAAAGGTGCTTTTGCGAACGGCACCACCTGGTACGACCGGACCAACTACTACGAAATACTTTCCGCTTCTGATGAAAACCTGCGCTGGGCAATCGATATGGAAGCCGACCGGATGGTGAACTCCAGGATACTGCCGGAAGAACTGGCCAAAGAATTCAGCGTGGTGCGCAATGAATTTGAGATAGGAGAGAACTACCCCAGCAATGTGCTGATGCAGCGGGTCATTTCTTCCATGTACCTCTGGCATAACTATGGCAAGTCCACCATCGGTAGCAAGGAAGATATTGAAAGGGTGAAAGCGGAAAACCTGAAACTGTTTTATAAAAAATATTACCAGCCGGACAATGCGGTACTCATCATCGCCGGGAAATTTGATGAGAGGAATGCGCTGAAATATGCCCAGCAATATTTCGGCCCCATACCCAAACCCACCCGTAAGTTGCAACCTACTTATACTGTAGAGCCTTCACAAGACGGCGAAAGACAGGTTTCGCTGAAACGCACCGGCGATATACAATACGTCGGCCTGGCCTATCACACCCCTTCGCAGGCAGATAAAGATTACACCGCCAACGATGCACTGGTAGAAATACTTACCAATGATCCTTCAGGTGTGTTTTATAAAAGATTAGTGGAAACCAAGATGGCTTCCAAAGTATGGGGATGGTCGCCGACTCTTTTTGACCCCGGCCTCACTTATTTTGAACTGGAAGTGCCGAAAGATAAAAGTATTGACAGCGCCAGGTGGGAATTGCTGAACGCCGCAGACGTCATTGGCGCCATGAACATTACCGAAGAAGACCTGGACCGGGCAAAGAACAACCGCCTCAAATACATTGAGGATGCAATGGCCAAAACAACAGATTTTGCCATTGGCCTTACGGAATACATCGGCGCCGGCGACTGGCGGCTCTGGTTCCTGCACAGGGACAGGATGGAAAAACTAACTGTTGATGACCTGAAAGCAGTGGCGAAGCGGTATTATAAATCATCTAACCGCACTTATGGCGTATTTACTCCGGAAGCGGCCCCCGACCGAACAGTCGTAGGTGAAACCCCCGATGTGGCCAAACTGCTGAGCGGTTATAAAGGAAAGGAAGTGGCGGCACAGAAAGAGAATTTTGAGAACAACATAGCCAATATCAAAAAGAATACGGAATACGGCACTTTGCCCAACGGCGGAAAATATGCACTGCTGCAAAAACCCACCAAGGGGGATAAGATAGATGCCAGCATTTCCCTTCGCTTTGGTGATGAGAACAGCCTGATGAACAAACCTGAAATATCATCCCTGCTGGCCGATATGCTGAAGGCCGGCACCGGCACCCGCAGCAAAAAGCAAATCAGCGATGAACTGGACCGCATTAAAACCAATATTTCTTTTTTTGGTGCGGTAAACGGACTTGTCATCAATATCAATACCGACAAACAAAACCTGGCTGCGGCGCTGGCGCTGTTAGATGATATGCTGCACAACCCGAAATTTGATGAAGCGGAATTCGATAAAATAAAACTTGATGCAAAAGCAAATATAGAGGCCAGCAAAAGCGATCCGCAGACCGTGGCCTCCGAAAAATTGTCAAAGCTGACGACCAACTATCCCAAGGGCCACCCCAACTATGCCGCTTCTTCCGATGAGTCGCTGGAAGACCTGGCTAAAATAAAACTGGATGACCTGAAGGGGTATTATAAGGATTTTTATGGCGCCAATCATTCCATTTCAGCGTTTGTCGGGGAGCTGGACAAGAAGACCGTGACAGACTTTCTCCATAAGACCTTTGGTAACTGGAACAGCAAGATGAAATTTGCCACCATAGTGCCCAGGCATTTTGAGGTAAAGGGCACTACCGAAACCATCAACACCCCTGACAAGACCAATGCCATGCTGCTGGCCAATATCAATATCAATGTATCGGAAACCCATCCTGATTTTCCGGCCATGTATATGGCCAACGAGCTGTTAGGCGGTGGCGCTTTTCTTTCTTCCCGCATCCCGCAGCGGCTCAGGGAAAATGAAGGCATGAGCTACGGCGCAGGCACATTCATGAGTTCCAATTACCGCTACGATGTTGCTAACTGGGGGGTGTATGCCATGTTCAATCCCCTGTATAAAAACCGGCTCGACTCCGCCCTGCACCAGGAAGTTGACAAGGCCATCAAAGGGGGTTTCACCAAAGATGAGCTGGACAAATCGAAAAACGCCTGGCTGGAAGGAAACAAAACATCACTGGGCATGAATGATTTCCTGGCCCGCCAGCTCCGCTGGTACATGCGGGATGAGCGGGACCTGACCGATTTCACCGGCTTTGAAAATAAAATAAAATCAGTATCGCTGGAAGCAGTGAATGCCGCTTTACGTAAATATTTTGACAAGTCAAAATTAGTGATGGTGTACAGCGGTGATTTTGAAAAAGGCAAAACCGATAAACCGGCGGAGAAGAAAGGATTTTGATATAAACTCTCCAAAAGTTTTATGATATCAAACTGCTGTAAAAATCAGGATTGAACTTTTGGAGAGTTAAACCCCGTCAGGGAAAATAAATCAATTTGTCAAAGCCTTGAACACTTCTTCAAGGCTTTGATTTTCGCTCTGAAGTGAAACGATGTTCAGGTTTTTATTTATAGCCAGTTGCAGGATTTGTTTTTTCACGGTCTCGGCATCTGTACATTGGATATTGAAAACTGAGTTTTGGCTGTTCCTGACATCGCTGATGCCGGGCATATTTCCAAATAAGCCGGCATCCACTGCTTCTTTAAATTCAACTTTTACAAATTGCCGGTTCTTTCCCGCCAGCCGCAGCGAACTCAGCTTATCATCCGCCACAATGGTTCCTTTATTAATAATGATCACCCGGTCACATATCGCTTCCACTTCCTGCAGGATATGAGAGGAAAAAAGAACCGTTTTATTATGTCCCTGGTTTTTTATCACTTCCCTTATTTCCACTATCTGGTTAGGGTCAAGACCGGAAGTGGGCTCGTCTAATATCAATACTTCCGGATCATGAATTAAAGCCGCTGCCAGCCCCACCCTTTGTTTGTACCCTTTGGAAAGTTGCCCGATCTTTTTCTTCGATTCTGTGCCGAGACCCGCAAGTCCGATTACCTTTTCGATCTCAGACTTCTGATTGCTGACTTCATGCAGCTCAGCTATGAAGCCAAGGTATTCCCTTACATACATGTCATAATAAAGCGCATTCAGCTCTGGAAGGTAGCCGATCTTCTTCTTTGTTTCCAATGGCTGTTCCGCCACATTCACACCACACACATACGCTTCGCCGCCGGTTTGCTGCAAATAGCCGGTGATGATTTTCATGGTGGTGGATTTGCCGGCGCCATTAGGGCCGAGAAACCCGACAACTTCACCCCTGTCAATTTTAAATGAAATATTATTGACGGCTTTCTGTTCACCGTATTCTTTCAGCAGGTTTTTTACTTCAATGGACATAGTACAAACCTACAGCAAAAAGCCTGTTCCTGCTTTCACTGGAGCTAATTTCACTATTTTTATAGTTCATGGTCACTATTATCAGCATCATTTTCATTCTTGGTTATGCCGCCATTGTACTGGAGCATCCACTGAAAATAAACAAAGCAGCTTCAGCGCTCATCACCGGTGTGCTTTGCTGGACGGTTTTTGCCTTACTGGCGGATGATCAACATTCTCCCGGGCACCTGGTGAGTGAGTACCTCGGCGAAGTGGCCGGTATCTTATTTTTTCTGCTGGGAGCCATGACCATCGTGGAGCTGATAGATGCGCATGACGGGTTTGAGGTTATCACCAGCCGCATCCGGACCACGAGCAAAAGAAAACTGGTGTGGATCATCGGCATCATCACTTTTTTTCTTTCTGCTGTCCTGGATAACCTGACCACTACTATTGTCATCATCTCTCTGCTCCGGATCATCATCCCTGAAAAAAAGGACAGGCTGTTATTTGCGGGTCTTACCATCATTGCCGCCAATGCAGGCGGCGCCTGGAGCCCCATCGGGGATGTGACCACCACGATGCTGTGGATAGGCGGGCAGATAACAGCTGGGAGTATCATTGTTCAGGCCCTGCTCCCCAGCATTGTCTGTTTTATGGTACCGGCTTTTATTATCAGCAGGCAGGTGAGCGGCAACGCAGTAAGAAGTGAAGAAACGGAATTAAAAAAAGAATTTACATCAACTGTTAGGGAGAGAAGTGCGGTATTCTGGCTCGGTCTCTGCAGCCTGCTGTTTGTCCCGGTATTTAAAACCGTCACCCACCTGCCGCCTTATATGGGTGTATTGCTGGGGCTGGGTGTGATGTGGCTGATAACAGAAATGATACACAGTGAAAAAGATGAAGAGGAGAAGGGACTTTTATCCGTGAATCATGCACTCCGGAAAATAGATACGCCAAGCATACTTTTTTTCCTGGGCATCCTGCTGGCGATAGCGGCCCTGCAGGCAACAGGTATCCTCACCAGTTTGTCCGCTTCGCTCAGCGAATCGGTGGGTAATATCAAAATCATCACCATCCTGATTGGCTTATTGTCAGCCGTAGTGGATAATGTACCATTAGTGGCAGCGGCCCAGGGCATGTATGGGCTCGAGCAATATCCAACGGGGCATTTCTTCTGGGAGTTCCTCGCTTATTGTGCCGGAACAGGCGGCAGTTGCCTGATTATAGGTTCTGCAGCCGGGGTGGCGGCCATGGGTATTGAGAAGATTGAATTCTTCTGGTACATGAAAAAAATTGGCTGGCTGGCGCTGTTGGGCTATCTCGCCGGGGCAGCGGTATTTATATTACAGCACTACATCACGGGGTAATATCACAGGTCGTCATACTCGTACAGGTCATCAATATTAGTGCCTGCTTTCATCTCATACACCGGTTTGATGAGGCCATCTTTCAGGCCATACACCCAGCCATGCAGATCGGGCCGCTGTTCGTTCTTCCAGGCCCGCTGAATGATAGATGTTTTGGCGAGATTAAACACCTGCTCCATCACATTCAGTTCTACCAGCCGGTTTGTTTTCTCTTCTTCATTAAAGATCAGGTCAAGCTGAGAACGGTGGATGCGATAGACATCCTTGATGTTGCGCAGCCACATATTCAGTACCGGTTTAAGGTCATGCCGGGTGATAGCTGCTTTGATGCCGCCACACCCATAATGACCACAAACAATTACATGTTTTACTTTCAGGTGATTGACCGCATAGTCCAGCACACTCAGCACATTCACATCAGTATTGATAACCAGGTTGGCCACATTGCGATGCACAAATATTTCACCGGGCTGGGTGCCGGTGATCTGGTTGGCGGGGACCCGGCTGTCGCTGCAGCCAATCCACAAATACTCGGGGGTCTGCAGTTCTGATAATTTTTTAAAATAATCAGGGTCTGCTTTCAGCATGCCGGCAGCCCATGCTTTATTTTCATTCAATAACGATTCGTATGGTTTCATAATATATCTGATTGGCGGTAAAATTAGCCTTAATCAATGGTATTGGCCGGGCCTGTTCCTGTTTTTCCCTTGTTTGATTTCAGGTACAAAAAAAATGATAATGTGCCGAACAAATTTACCGCCAGCCTGTTCAGGTTAATTTACCGGTAAGTCCCGGGTTTTATCCGTAAATGGTTTGGTAAACAAAACCTGATGTATTATTTTGCGGCACTTTTACAATGAAGGCAGGCGCTAAAACATACAATACAGTCCACAGGATTTCTTCCATCGCCATGATTACAGCCCTGTTGTGGCTTACCTTCAGCGCCCCTTTTGTGTTTTCAGCACAGCAAAGGCTGGCCGAAGAACACCGGCAGGAACAAGGCTCCTTTCCTGTTACGGGGAATGAGGAAGAAACCGCCAACCCCTTTGGCAGTACTGAAGAAAAAGCCCCTTCCGGAACTTCCTTTTCAGAAGAATACCTGCATGACCATCATGCCGGCAATCATTTCTTTTCATCGGTTATCCGCAGTCACAAATGCGAAAATGCAGATACTTACACCGCCTATCACGGTGAACTGCATGTACCTCCCCCCAACGCATCCTGATCAAATAACCCTTTTTGCCTGAACCGTCTTAGCAGGCTTGCTGTGTTCATTGCATTGCCAATGGCTGATGCGCTATAATATTTTTCCAACGGATAAAGCTTTTTATTATCATGAAACCAAAACAGAACCTGTTTGCAAATCTTAAAAATGATCTGCCATCCGGACTTGTCGTTTTTTTAGTGGCAGTACCTTTATGCCTGGGTATAGCCCTCGCCAGCGGCGCCCCGTTTTTCAGCGGTATTATTTCCGGTATTATCGGAGGTATTGTTATTGGCGTTTTGAGCAACTCACCATTAAGTGTAAGCGGGCCCGCTGCCGGACTGGCAGCGCTGGTGCTGGGCGCCATCACTTCTATTGGCGATTTCCGGCTGTTCCTGTGTGCGGTGCTGGTAGCGGGTATTTTGCAAATACTCCTGGGTATTGCCAAATTGGGAGGCATTGCCAATTATATTCCTTCCAGTGTGATCAAAGGAATGCTGACAAGTATCGGCATTCTGATCATTGCCAAACAAATACCCCACGCTTTCGGGTATGACAAGGATGAAAAGGGCAATATCACGGAGTTGATCGAATACGGCAGCGAAGACATGCATGAACTGCTGCAGCCGCTGCAACATGTCGAGGTGGGGGTTTTTCTGCTTTGCCTTCTGTCCATCATCATAATGGTAGTGTGGGACAAACCTTTCATTAAGAAAAGGGTAAAATTTGTTCCGGGAGCGCTGGTGGCGGTTATAGTTACGGTTATTATTAATGAAATATGGATCAAAAGCGGCAGCCTGCTGGCTGTGCAGAATGAACACCTGGTGCAGATAAAAGTGGCAGGAAGCGCCGGTGAGTACTTCAGTTTTTTCACACTGCCTGATTTCAGCGGTTTTTTAAATGGCACTGTTCTTTTTTACGGAGTGGTTATTGCCATCATTGCATCGCTGGAAACACTGCTGAGTATTGAAGCGGTCGATAATCTTGACCCCGAAAGAAGGGTAACGAACACCAATAAGGAACTGTTTGCGCAGGGCGTTGGTAATTCATTGGCCGGCATGATTGGGGGCCTGCCTGTAACGAGCGTAATCGTAAGAAGCAGTGCGAATGTTAATTCAGGGGCCAAATCAAAGGCATCCACCATCATTCACGGCAGTCTGCTGCTGGTATCGGTTATCCTGATACCCGTATTACTGAATAAGATCCCGCTGTCATCACTGGCAGCCATATTGATTCTTACCGGATGGAAACTGGCAAAACCTGCTGTATTCATCAACTTCTGGAAAGCGGGCAAATACCAGTTTATTCCTTTTATGGTAACAGTGATAGTCATTATCGCAGTTGACCTGTTTAAAGTTTATCCGCTTTTAAGTGGTAAAGGATTGCTGGCAGGTGTGCTTGCAGGCATTGTGGCCGCTATAGGGGCCATCCTTCACGGTAACCTGAAGAACTCCTATTACTTTCATAAGGAAAATCACCATGAAGGGGATTTAATTAAAATCAGCCTTTCAGAAGAGGTTTCCTTTTTGAATAAGGCAGCCATCCGGGAAACGCTGGACCATATGCCCGAGGGGTCCTCGGTGGTCATCGATGCATCCAACACTATTTATATTGATTACGATATACTGGAGCTGATCAAGGAGTTCAGGGATATCAAGGTGCCGCTGAAAAAAATACGACTGCAGCTGGTAGGGTTCAAGGAAGCATATAAAATGGAAAATCTCCTGCATGTACAATCTGTGCATTAAAATTTTAAAAAAATGAAAACATTAAGTAAAGAGCTACAGAAACAAATAACACCCCGCAGGGCCATGGAAATCCTGCAAACGGGGAATGATAGATTTGTAAACAACCTGAAAGCAAACCGCAACCTGCTGGAACAGGTAAATGAAACCAGCGAAGGACAATACCCTTTTGCAACTATTTTAAGCTGTATAGACAGCCGCACTTCCGCCGAACTGATTTTTGACCAGGGACTGAGCGAAATCTTTTTGGTACGGATTGCCGGTAATATTGTGAACACCGACATACTTGGCAGCATGGAGTTTGCCTTCAAAGCGGTTGGTTCAAAACTTATCGTGGTGCTGGGCCATACCAAATGTGGTGCTGTAAAAGGCGCCTGCGACCATGTGGAAATGGGCAACCTCACTGAACTATTATCGAAACTGCAGCCTGCTGTGTATGCAGAAAGAGAGACGCCTGACCCCGATAACCGCAATTCAAAAAATGGAGACTTTGTGGAGAACGTGGCGGCCATCAATGTGCGCCGTTCCGTAAAGAGCATCATTGAAAGAAGCTTTATCATTGAACAGATGGCGGAGAACGGGGAAATAGGCGTTGTCGGCGCCATGTACAACGTGGAAAACGGTAAAGTGGATTTTTATAATGATGTGGAATATATCCGGGATGAAAAAAACCCGGAATTCAGCGTGGCGGATCTCAGGCACTAACCAAACAATAACCGGGTTGAAGATCCTTCCACCCCGTTTTATACTAATATGAACAAACTTTTATTTGACGAGGCACACATTATCCATGAGTTGAAACATGTCCTGCCTTCGCAGCAGGCGTTGAAGGATTTCATCCATCATAATTCCCTGCATGCTTTTCAGCACATGAAGTTTTATGACGCCATATTCAAGGCGTCAAGGATCTTCGGGTTCCAGATGCACCTGCAGCTGCCGGAATACAGGGAATTGTACAAAAGAGGAAGGATACGGGAAGATATACTGCAGATGATGATCGCTAATAAAAAAGGGAAAGGAAATGTTGCAGAATGGAAACAAAAACTTACCGAAAAGAAGTATGATACCATTAATCATCCCCGTATCGGGCAACTAAGAAAATACTGGAAAGAAGTTTATCATTTTGACCTGGACAACAAGGTCCATCCACTGCTCTATCGTATTCTTTGCGCTTTTTTGGACCAGGGCATTGCCATCGATGGTTTCCCGGTAGCCGGTAAACCGTTTATGGAAAGCATAAGAGAGCTGGAACAAAACAGCTTTACAAGCTTTTTTAAAACAAAAAAGGTAAGGCAGAAATTTGTATCAGGCGATCATTCCATCACAGGGCTGTTAAAAACAATTGTTGGAAAAGAGGAATATTTTGAACAGTACCTGTTCGACCAGCAGTTTGCCCATCACGGCTGGAGCGGTTTTGCAAGTGCGGTAGAAGACAATCCCCAAACGCTGCTCGACCGGAAACTTATTACACTGAAAGAGCTGGTGGAATTTGAATTACTAATGGAGCTGGATACGTTGATTCACAGCCTGGGCAATCAATGGCAGCCATTGGCCAACCATGTTAGGGAACCGCCGCTTGATTTATTTGCTGATGTGCCAAAGACCGAACTCGCAGAAGTCATCGAACTATGGCAGGACGCTTTTGAGTGGAGTTATTATGATTCGGTGCTGAAGGGTATACAAATCGCCATCCCGAAACCTGTGAGAAATGAAAAAAGTTTTGCGGCTGTTTTTTGTATTGATGAAAGGGAAGATTCCATACGCCGGCATATTGAAGCAGTGAACAGGAACTGCGAAACATTCGGGGCGCCGGGTTTCTTTGGCGTGGAGTTTTATTTTCAGCAGGAAGGCAGCAAGTTCTATGATAAACTTTGCCCGGCACCCGTCACTCCCAAATATCTTATCAAGGAGTTTGATGCAAGTGAGCCCAGGAAAGGGGAACCCCTTTATACCAAACATACACATGGGTTTTTTATGGGTTTCTTTTTAAGCCTTACCTACGGTTTTTGGGCATTGGGCAAAAAACTACAGATGATGTTCAGCCCGAAAATGAGCCCTGCCATCTCCAATGCTTACGGGCATATGGACAGGCAATCTGCGCTGACCATCGAGAATAAAAGCACGGATGATACAGAGAACGGGTTGCAGATTGGCTATACTCTTGAGGAAATGGCAGTAAGAGCGGAAGGTTTTTTAAGGGGCATTGGATTGATCAAAGATTTTGCACCGCTTGTTTATATTGTGGCACACGGGAGCAGTAGCGCCAACAACCCGCATCACGGCGCACATGACTGCGGCGCCTGCAGCGGAAGGCCCGGCGCCACCAATGCCAGGGTACAGGCTTATATCCTCAACCATAAAAAAGTAAGGGAAATACTGGCGGTAAAAGGGATACAAATTCCGGGAACAACACAGTTTGTGGGGAGTATGCATGATACAGCGGCCGATGTGATGGGTTACTATGACGAGCAATTACTGAATGATAAGAACACCAAAGAACATCTCATTAATAAACAAAATTTTGAAACAGCCTTAAACCTGAATGCCAAAGAAAGAAGCCGTCGTTTTGCGTCCATCAACACCAGGCAGCGGCTGGAGCAGGTCCGCAAAGCTATACATGCCCGTTCGGTTTCTTTGTTCGAGCCCCGGCCGGAATTGGGTCATGGCACCAACACACTGGCGATCATCGGGAGAAGACAAACAACCAAAGGGTTGTTCCTCGACCGCAGGGCATTTTTAAACAGTTATGATTTTTCTACTGATCCGGATGGAAGCATTCTATCCGCGGTGATGCGTCCTATCGGGCTGGTTTGCGGCGGTATCAACCTGGAATACTATTTCTCCCGGGTGGACAATATTAAAATGGGCGCCGGCACCAAATTGCCGCATAATGTGATGGGGCTGTTTGGGGTGGCCAACAGCAGTGATGGCGACCTGCGGCCCGGTTTGCCCTGGCAGATGATCGAAGTGCATGACCCCGTCCGCCTGCTGGTGATCGTGGAGCACAGTCCTGAAGTTGTCTTAAAAGCAATTCAGTCTTCACCGGATGTATTTGAGTGGTATAAAAATGAATGGGTGCATATCGTGGCGCTGCACCCGGTGGAGCAACAGTTTTATTATTTCCGGAACGGGGCGTTTGCCAAATATGAACCCATTACAGCTGCAGGAGAGATAAAAAAGATACACAACATGGAAGAATTCATTGAGGGAGCCAGGGAAATGGAGACCAACCATATTGTGTATGCCACCGAAGAAAACTTACCAGTGTACCTGTTAGATTAGACCTGTGAGAAAAAAATAATTGACCATGAACCAACTCGAAAATATACTCAGCCAGTCAATCAGTTTACTGGTCATTATTCCGCTGATCGCTTTTTTTGCCCTGCTCTTCCTGCAAAATAAGCAGGAAAGACCCATTGTATGGATCGTACTCTTTACAAAAGTGTTTTACATCGCTGCAGCAGTGATTTTTGCCCTGTTTTGGTTCATCAATGGCAGTACACCGGTGCATGTTAAGTTTGCGACCCTGTACAAAACGGAGCATTTCATATTTGCCATACAGTTCTCTTACGATGAGATAACGGCGGTATTCAGTGTGGTGGGTTGCCTGATTTTTTTCCTGGTGGCCACGTTCAGCAGGTATTACATGCACCGGGACGAAGGCTTTAAACGGTTTTTTCATATCATCCTCCTGTTTGCAGCAGGTTATAACCTGATCATCTTTTCTGGCAATTTTGAAACCATGTTCATCGGCTGGGAAATAAAAGGCCTTTGCTCTTTTTTATTGATCGCTTTTTACCGCAACCGGTACCTGCCGGTGAAAAATGCCTATAAAACTGTTTCCAACTACCGGGTCAGCGATGTGGCGCTGATGCTGGCCATGTGGATGATGCACCATCTCACCCACCAGAACATTACATTCGCCCAATTAGGCGAGGCTAAGACAATAGCAGAACAAACAGGTCACTATTCGATGGCAGTATTTATCGTTATCATGCTGATACTGGCGGCTGTTATCAAATCGGCACAGTTCCCATTCACCACCTGGTTGCCGAGGGCTATGGAAGGGCCCACTTCTTCATCGGCCATTTTCTATGGTTCGTTAAGTGTGCATATCGGAGTGTTTCTTTTATTAAGGACTTATCCTTTCTGGCAGGATATACTGTGGGCGAAAATTATCGTTATCTCCGCCGGCGCTATCACCGGCATCGTTGCTACAATGATAGCAAGGGTGCAGCCCACCGTGAAAACACAGATAGCTTATTCATCCGCTGCACAAATCGGGATTATATTTATCGAAATTGCTCTGGGCTTTCACATTCTTGCCCTGGTTCATTTTGCCGGAAATGCTTTTTTAAGAACTTACCAGCTGCTGGTATCTCCTTCTGTGCTGAATTACCTGGTACATCACCAGTATTTTCACTATCATCCGCCGAAAGAAAAACCGGTGGGTAAACTACAGGCTGCATTATATATGCTGGGTATAAAAGAGTGGGGGATGGATGCGTTTATGTACCAATATGTATGGAGCCCTTTTAAATGGGTTGGCTGGCGGCTAAAAGTATTGCAAAGCAAGACTGCTGTTACTTTATTTATTGTACTGGGCCTGGGGGCGCTTTATATATCGCATAGCAGGGGCGTCTTTATTAGGGAAAATGAGTTTGCTTTTGCTGTTGCGTTGTTGTCGCTGGCATTTGTATCGGTATTGTTTTCTTTTTCAGCAAGGGGTTCTGCTCTTATTGCCTGGATATATATATTCATTTCTCATATATTTATTTTTTCCGGCCTTCTCCTCAATGCAGGCGATGTACACAAAGGTGAAGTGCTTTTTTATGTATCCGGTATAAGCCTTGCATTTGTTTTAGGATTGATTTGCCTGAGCAAAACAAATGCTGTTGATAACGACATAAGCCTGAATAAATATCACGGCTATGTGTATGAACAAAAGGGAGCTGCTCTTCTCTTTCTGCTATCGGCTATCGGGTTGTTAGGATTTCCGGTAACAACTGCCTTTATCGGCATAGATATTTTCTTCACCTATGTGGGAAGCGGGCAATGGCTGCTGATAACGTTACTGTCACTCTGCTTTATATTTATTGAGCTGGCGGCTATCCGTATCTTTCTGCGGATTTTTTACGGCCCGCATAAGAAATTAAATCACCCTGTGGCATTCCGTTCTTCGTAATATTTAGTCAGTATCCAGTTCTTTCGATTTAGTGGGCAAATGATCATACTCCCCCCGGTAAGCATACCAGCCAAAGATCACCAGCCCGATGGCAATGGGGGTGAAGATGGCGATGATAATGACCCATATAACCGGGTTGTTAATGTCTTTTTTACCGGCTGTATCAATATTGGCAATGGCACCTGTCACCAGTTCATAAATCACCAGCGGGGCGAGGAGCAAAAACAGCAGGCCGAAGTATCTTTTAAATGCATTCATAGTTTTTGTTTTTCGTTTCAATGAAGAGCTTCAAATAAGCTGACTTTGTGTTTAGCTTCTCCCTTCTCCACGGGGTGGAGAAGGGCAGGGGTTGAGGTCAGTCATTTATATTCCTGTCAATTTTATTTCTTAAGTACAAAGTTCCAATGATAAAACAAAGCGCCGCCACTCCTATAGGATACCAGAGCCCCACCAGCGGGTCCGCCGTATAAGTGCTGGTAAGCAGCAAGCCAATAAAGGGCACCAGCCCGCCAAACACACCATTGCCGATATGATAGGGCAGCGACATAGAAGTGTAACGGATTTTTGTCGGGAACATTTCCACTAAAAAAGCGGCGATGGGGCCGTAGACCATGGTGACGAAAATTATCATGACCCAGACAAGGAAGATAAATTTCCATTGTTTGCTGTTAGATAATTTGACATTTGAATAAATTGCTTTTGTATCGGGAACTTCTCCAAATTTTAGACTATCGTAATTAATGCCCCCCCAGTCTTGTCCTAAAGCACTTAATGGCGGATAAACAGTAAAGCCGCCCTCCGTAATTACCATTGTATCAATTCTTTTTTCATGAAAGCGAGTGCCACTATGACTCCAATCGTTTTCCTTTTTATGAAGCATATACAGGTCATAATCTTTTGTGAATATAGTATCAGTTTTAAGTTTGCTTTTAGTTAACTCAGTTTCTCCATTTTTGATTTCTGCCCATTCTTTCACATTAGTATCTTTTAAGAACTCCCCAAAAATAGGTCGGTAGAAAATAATACCTCCAAGCATGCCGAGCATCATAATCCATTTTCTGCCAATTCTGTCACTCAACCATCCCCAGAAGATAAAGAATGGAGTAGCAAAAGCGATTGCCCATAACATAATTATACGGCTCTGCCCGAATTCAATAAAACATTTGGTCTCCAAAAAATTCTGTGCATAAAACTGGCCGGTGTACCAGACCACTCCCTGCCCCATCACTGCTCCAAAAAGGGCCAGCAACACCATTTTAAAATTGGCCTTGTGCCGGAAACTTTCTTTCAGCGGGTTGACCGATGTTTTTCCCTCTGCTTTCAGTTTGGAGAACATGGGGGATTCTTTCATCTTCAGCCGGATGTAAATAGAAACTCCCACCAGTAATATGGATATCCAGAAAGGATAACGCCAGCCGCCCCATTCAGCGTTGAAAGAAGCATCGGGCATATTGGATTTTACCAGCAGTATCACACCAAGTGCAAGAAACAAACCGAGTGTGGCCGTGGTTTGTATCCAGCTCGTATAGTAACCTCTTTTACCAACCGGGGCATGTTCGGCCACATACGTGGCGGCGCCGCCATACTCACCACCGAGGGCGAGGCCCTGCAATAATCGTAACAGCAGCACTAATATCGGCGCAGCGATACCAATGCTTTCATAACTGGGCACACAGCCGATCAAAAAAGTGGAACCGCCCATCAGTATCAGCGTAAGCAGGAAAGTATATTTTCTTCCTATGAGGTCGCCCAGCCGGCCAAATACCAGAGCGCCAAAAGGACGGACGATAAAACCGGCGGCAAAAATGGCAAGTGTGCTCAGCAGCGCTGCGGTCGGGTTATCCTTTGGAAAAAACTGGGAAGAAATAGTAGTGGACAACATCCCGAAAATGTAGAAGTCGTACCATTCTATCATAGTGCCCACGGAAGATGCCGCAATGATCTGGCGGATACTGCTGGTTTTGTTCATGCGATTAAGATAACTATTTCTTTGATACGGAACAGGCCGCAGGAATTAAAAGAATATGGCCATAGAGCTAAGCCAGTCAAAATTATTGTTTACCGGAACCCCGTTGCGGGTAAAGAGAAGGCCATTACCACTAAGCAGCCGTGTCTCCGTTCTCAGCAGGAGGAATTTTACAGGACTGTAATCGAAGTTCAGCGCAAAACCTCCCATACGGAAAGCACGGGGCAGGTAACTGCTGACGATCACCCCGGTTTTATCGGAGTACCATTCCGCCCTGCCGCCCATATTGACTTTTGGCGAAACAGCGTATTGCAGCAGCAGGGCTGTGCCCGCCCAGCCATTCATTCCGCTTCCGTTTCTTTTTTTCTCAGCCCCGGCATCCAGCAGGAAAGCTGTTTTAAGTTTTGAAGAAATACTGTAAGTAAAGTAAAAATTATGAAAGAACCGTACCTGTTTGGCTGAATCTGGTTTTTCATTGCCAATAAAAGTGGATGAATTGAACAACCATTTTTCGTTGGGTTTATATTGTACCTGTGTGCCGAAGGCTTTGCATGAATTATAATCTTTGATGTTCTGCCAGCCCTGTAAGACCAGCGCTGAGAAACTCCATTTTTCATTGGGTGCATAATTGAACTTGATCCCTGTTTCATAGTAAGGAGTATTTTCAGCCAGTAGGCTGCGGCTCAGGTTCCAGTTGTCTTTGGCAATGGCGGATTCAAGCCCTATATGGGATGGAAATATCCCGGCATCCACCGAAAATTTGCCGGAGAAAGCAAAACCAATATTGGCTTCGTTGATATACCGGAAAAACTTCGGCTCCGGAGCCAGGTTATAGCCGGCATAATTGCCTGCCATCACAGCAAGATTGGCCCTCCATTTTTGCCCCTGGTAAGCTCCCTTAAGCAATGCCAGGTTTACATTGAGCTGGTTGTGTTTTTTAAAGTTGTACAGGAAAGGAGGCCGCTCTTTGTTGGCCGGCTTACTATTGTCATACTGGTAATAAACATCTGCGCTGCCGGAATAAGTAAACGGAACCTTCCCCGCGACTTTTATTGAGTCCTGTGCAGATACTTTCATGAGCAACAGCAAGGGAGCTGTGAATAAAAATCGGTTCATCTTTTTTAGTTATTATTTCTGACCAGTTCAATCTGCTGCATCGGCTGATAAACCAACGGCACTTCTTCCACCACTACATCGCTTTTTTCCAGCCCAAATGCTTTTTCATCGCTCTGCCCCAGACCTTTCAGCACAAAGTAAGTCCGGAGCAAAATACCGTCCCGCAAAGCAAATTCATTTTCGATGGAGATGAACTTTTCAATCACTACAAATTTAAAATCTGGCTCTGCATTATACGGGGTGGAGCCGTCCGGCCGTATGTGCAGGTTCAGTTCTTTTTTTTCCACTAATTGCTGTACGATCTTTTTAAAATAGATCTCCGTTTTCGGCTGTACCCGGAAGCCGACATGGATATTCACCTTGATCACTTTATCATCGGCCAGTTCGGACACATCATAACTTAATGTGTAAGGGTCTTCGGTGCGATGAATGTGCAGGAACCAGTACACATCGGCCCGTTTCGGTTTTTTGGAGAAAATGGATTTTATGATCTTTTCTTCTACCTGGTAACGGCTGTTGGCCTTGGTGAGATAGATGAGATGGGTGGAGAACTTCGTGATGGCATCATCTTCACTCAGTTCTTTCAGTTGCGGAATGTATTTCCCGATATCCGTAAACTTCACCAGCCGGTTGTTGATCTTCCTGGCAAAATACCACACATACATGGTAAGGAAAATGAAGAGCTCAAAGAAAAGGAACATCCACCGTTCCCTTATCTTGGCCACATTGGCAATGAAGAACGAGGTTTCAATGCTGGCGAACAGGATCAATAAACCAATAACCAACCATATATTCCATCGCAATTTGTACCTCATGTAATAGCTGAGCAAAATGGTGGTCATCATCATCGTGATGGTGATGGAAAAACCGTAGGCAGCCTCCATTTGTGATGAACTTTGGAAATAGAGTATCATCAGTATGCAGCCCACCCACAGAATTGTGTTTACACTGGGTATATAGATCTGCCCTTTCAGGTTTGAGGGTTGCTTTACCGTGACCCGCGGCCAGAAATTCAGATTCATAGCCTCACTGATGAGCGTATAGGAGCCGCTGATCAGCGCCTGTGATGCGATGATGGTGGCTGCTGTGGCAATGATAATACCCGGAAGCAGGAACCATTGCGGCATTATTTCAAAGAAAGGGTTACGGCCATCGAGTAAGGGCTGGCCCTGGTGCATCAGCCATGCTGCCTGCCCCATATAATTCAGCATCAGGCAAATTTTTATGAACGCCCAGGTAATGCGGATATTTTTTCTTCCGCAATGGCCCAGGTCGGAGTACAGGGCCTCGGCGCCGGTAGTACAAAGAAAAACTGCTCCCAGGAGCCAGAAACCCTGTGGATATTCGGACAACAACCGGTAGCCATACACAGGATTCAATGCCTTGATGATATCAGGGTAATGCATGATCTGGCCGATGCCCAGCACAAACAGCATGGAGAACCAGATGATCATAGCCGGGCCAAAGCTGATGCCTACTTTTTGTGTGCCAAAACGCTGAAAGAAAAAAAGAAGGGAAAGAATTATGATGACGATCGGAACGGTAGGAATGCCGGGTATCACTGCTTCCAGCCCCTCCACCGCGGAAGCAACTGAGATCGGCGGGGTGATGATGCCATCGGCCAGCAGGGTGGTGGCCCCGAGGATCGCAGGAATGACAAGCTTTTTCCCATAACGTCTTACTAACGCATACAAAGAAAATATCCCGCCCTCACCATCATTGTCTGCTTTAAGCGTTAGCCAGATATATTTAATGGTGGTTTGAAAGACCAGCGTCCAGAAAATGCAGGATACACCTCCCAGTACCAGCGTTTCATCAATAGTATTGGTGCCCACAATTGCTTTCAGCACATACAGCGGGCTGGTGCCGATATCGCCGTAAATGATACCCAAGGCCACGAGCAATGAGGGAATAGTTATCCTGTTCGAGTGAATGCTATTCGATTTCATCGTAATGATTTTTATGTATTAGCTTACTCTTCTGTGCTGAAACGGTAACCCACGCCAGATTCAGTGATGATATACACCGGGCGGTTGGGGTCGTCTTCTATTTTTTTTCTGAGTTGTGCAATAAAAACCCGCAGGTACTGCGACTGGTTGATATATCCCGGTCCCCATACTTCACGCAGCAGGTACTGGTGTGTCAGCACTTTGCCTGCATGTCGTACAAAAAGGGATAATAACTTGTATTCAGTAACTGTGAGTTTAATCGTTTCTTCTTTCTTTTTCATTGTTCGGGCGGCAAGGTCAATGTGCAGGTCGCCTGAATCGAAAGCCGGGTCTGTCTCTTCATTCGGCTTATTGCTGCGCAATGCAGACCGGATCCTTGCTACCAGTTCTCCTGTGCGGAAAGGTTTCACCAAATAGTCATTGGCCCCGTTGTCCAGTGCTTTTACAATATCTTCTTCATTATTCTGCACGGAGAGAATAAGGATGGGATTGGTGTACCACTCTCTTAACTGTTTCAAAACGGTATGTCCTGAACTATCGGGCAGCCCCAGGTCCAGTATGATAAGCCCCGGCTGATGGCTGGCAGCGAGGTTCACCCCTTCTTTGCCATTTACTGCTTCCAGGATATCAAACCCGTTGCTTTGAAGGGTGATCTCGAGCAGCCTTCTTATCTGCACTTCATCATCAATGACCAATATGCTGTTTTCCTTATTCATTTTTTATATTGTTGAGATAGGAAACCTCAGTAGGTATCTCGATGCTAAACCGGGCCCCATGCGGAATGTTCTCCAGGGTCACTGTTCCGTTATGAGCTTCTGTAAATCCTTTCACGATGGACAGCCCGAGGCCGGTACCACCTGCCCGGCTTCGTTGCAGACGGTAGAATTTATCAAAGACTTTCCCTATTTCATTATCAGGGAAACCGCTGCCCCTGTCTTCCACTACCAGAACCAGGTAATTAATTTCAGCAGCCAGGTCGCTGTGTCCTGCAGCCGAGGCTTGTAATGTGTAAATGCGGTCGCTGTTATTCTTTGCTGTAATAAAAATATCTGAGTATTCTGGAGTGTAAACGGAAGCGTTATATAGCAGGTTGTATAGTACCTGATGCATCAACCCGCCGTCTAATTTGTAAAGCGGCAGGTTTTTTTCAATAGAAACATGCACATTATGTTTTCGCAGGTTGTCTTCCAGTCTGTTGATCACGGAATAGATCAGTTCATTGATATCACACCAGTCCTTGCGAAGCTGCATGTTGCCCGATTCAAGTCTTGACATATTCAGCAGGTTCTCCACCTGCTGGTTGAGCCGCAGGGAAGCCAGCGATATCTCGCTTATTAATTGTTCTTTATTTTGACTGGTGAGTTTATTGCTGTTCTCTTTCAGGTTGTCCGTAGCGGCGATGATGGTGGCAACCGGTGTTTTTAATTCATGGGAGAGTGTATTGAATAAGGTATTGTACAACTGGATGGTCTTTGCTTTTTCTTCTTTTTGCCGGGATTGTTTTTCGATCTGCCTGATCTTATAGGTCAGTACCCCGTTGATGATAGCAACTACAAAATACATGCTGAATAGTACGCCATCTTCTACTGTGCCTATATGAAAAGTGTACAGCGGGTCAATAAAAAAGAAATTCCAGATCAGGGCGCTAAGGATGGCGGAAAACAGCACAGGAACAATATCCAGCGACACAGCCAGCAGGGAAACGGTAAGCAGCAGGATAAAAGCAACGATCTTATAATCAATATAACGGCTAAAGACATAGCATACTCCTGCAACCATAATTACCAGCAAAAGACTGCACAGTACTTGCTTTGATCTATTCAGCCTGTTTAATAATAATCCGGACATACAATTGAATCTGAAGTCAAAAGTAGACCATAAACTATAAGGGGTTTATAAATTGATATGCTGCTATTATAAAGATTTTATAAAGAGGACCGCTGGCAGCAAAGCCATGTTTCGTACATTTAAAGCATAAAAGCGCTGCCATGTTATATCCTTTCCAGATAACTTCTCTTGAACAATATCACAGTGATTATAAACTGAGTGTGGAGGAACCGGAAGCCTTCTGGTCTGCTGTGGCGGAGAATTTTCAATGGAGAAAAAAATGGGACAAAGCGCTGGAGTGGAATTTTAAAGAACCGAAGGTGGAATGGTTCAAAGGGGGAATACTGAACATTACAGAGAACTGTATTGACCGTCACCTGGCAACGATGGGAGAAAAGCCTGCGATCATCTGGGAGCCAAACGACCCCGAAGAAAGGGTACGGGTGGTCACCTACAACCGCCTGCACAAAAGAGTTTGCCAGGTAGCGCAGATGCTGAAGAATAATGGCGTGAAAAAAGGCGACCGGGTTTGTATTTACATGGGCATGGTGCCGGAACTGGCTTACTCCATACTGGGCTGTGCAAGGGTCGGCGCCATACATTCCGTGATCTTTGGCGGATTTTCAGCACAAAGTATTGCCGACCGGCTCGATGATGCCAGTGCGGAATTCATTATCACCTGCGATGGGGCTTACCGCGGCGGAAAGGATATTCCGCTGAAAGCGGTGATAGACGATGCGCTGATCGGGAATAAAACGGTGAAGAAAGTGATCGTTTACACCCGCACAAGGACCCCGGTATCCATGATCAAAGGAAGGGATCTTTGGTGGGAAGATGAAATGGATATAGCCGAAGAGCAGGTGGAAAAAAAAGGGATGACCAGTTTTCCTGCAGAGGAGATGGGCGCCGAAGACCCGTTGTTCATATTATACACATCCGGCAGTACCGGGAAACCGAAAGGCGTGGTGCATACTGTTGCCGGGTACATGGTCTGGACCACTTACACTTTTATAAATGTGTTTCAGTACAAACCCGGCGATATCCATTTCTGCACGGCCGATATCGGCTGGATAACCGGCCACAGCTATATTGTATATGGCCCGCTGAGTGCCGGGGGCACTTCACTGATGTTTGAAGGCGTTCCCACCTATCCTGATGCCGGAAGATTCTGGAATATTGTTGATAAACATAAAGTGAATATAATCTACACGGCCCCGACAGCCATCCGCAGCCTGATGGGTTTTGGTTTAGAGCCGCTAAGGGGAAAAGACCTGTCTTCCCTTAAAATACTCGGCACGGTAGGTGAGCCCATCAATGAAGAAGCCTGGCACTGGTATGATGAGCATGTGGGAAAGAAGAAATGCCCGATAGTAGATACCTGGTGGCAGACAGAGACCGGCGGCGCTTTAATCTCAAATTTGGCAGGAGTAACACCTTCCAAACCAAGCTGGGCCTCACTACCTGTGCCGGGAGTACAACCCATTCTTGTTGACGAAAAAGGCAACGAAGTCACAGAAAAAGATGAGAATGGAATTACTAAAGGGAATTTATGTATCAAAGCGCCCTGGCCGGGCATACTCAGAACCACCTGGGGTGATCATGAAAGATGCCGGCAGAATTATTTTGCTACTTATGAAAACCTGTATTTCACGGGTGATGGTGCATTGAAAGATGAACAGGGAAACTACCGCATTACCGGCCGGGTGGATGATGTGCTCAATGTAAGTGGTCACCGTATCGGTACTGCCGAAGTGGAAAACGCCATTAACATGCACGCAGGTGTGGTGGAGAGTGCCGTGGTGGGCTACCCCCACGATATCAAGGGGCAGGGTATATATGCTTATGTGATCTACAATGGACATCACGGTGATGAAGAACTGCGCCGGAAAGATATTCTGCAAACAGTAACAAGGATCATCGGTCCCATTGCCAAACCCGATAAGATCCAGTTCGTTAGCGGCCTGCCCAAAACAAGAAGCGGTAAGATCATGCGGCGTATCCTGCGAAAGATAGCGGAAGGCGAAATGGCTAATTTAGGCGACACATCTACGCTGTTGGATCCGGGAGTGGTCGATGAAATAAAGTTAAACCGCTTATAAAGGATCTTCTCTTCCGGAGTAATTGTTAAATATAGTAAATACCCCTTTGCGGGTATCCGGGTGAGCCCGTTACTGACTAATTTTCAGTAAAGATCATTATGCGGCCACTACTTCTTTTTATACTGCTGTTGCTGATCAATTTTTGCCAGGCGCAGAAATTGAGAAGGTCAGCATTGAACCTGCCGGTTCCTTCCATCAGCCATTGCACACCCGTCAAAGACCAGCACCTCTCTGCCACCTGCTGGAGTTTTTCCAGCACTTCGTTGCTGGAAAGCGAGTTGCTGCGGATGGGAAAGGGTGAGGTTGACCTCAGCGAAATGTTCATCGCCAGGTATTCGATGGTTCGTAAGGTCCACCGGCATTTAAAACTAAGGGGGACTAACTTTTTCACCCCCGGCGGACAGTTTCATGATGCAGTATGGGTGATGAAGAAGTATGGTCTGGTGCCTGAAGAAGTTTTTTCAGGGAAAGGAAGAGGTGAGACAAATCACAATCATTCAGAAATGGATACGTTGCTCAGCTATTTTGTAAAAGAGTGTATTGCGAACAGTATGACTTCTCTCAGCGCTGCTCAGCAGTTTTTTATAGATAGTGTGCTGGACTCTTATTATGGCAAAATCCCTGCTTCTTTTTTTTATAAAGGAAAAACATACACCCCCCAAACATATTTGACCGGATATCTTGGCATCAACCCGGATGATTATGTGGAGATAACCTCGTACAGCCATCATCCCTGGTATTCAAGTTTTGTATTGGAAGATAAATACAACTGGACTGGTGACCGGTACCGGAATGTACCGCTTGAAGATTTTTCGCTGATCACCGACATAGCATTGGATAACGGCTACAGCGTTGGCTGGGACGGAGATGCCAATGACCCCTGGTTTGATTTTAACGAAGGGCTGGCCTATATGCCGGAACCGGTAAAGGAATTTCCCACGGCAAGGCAAACCGCTTTTGAAGATAAAACCACCGAACTGGACCATATGATGCACATTGTGGGCCGTACCCGGAAAATGGGCGATACCTGGTATTATATTAAGAATTCATGGGGTGGTAACAACCCGCTCAGCGGTTTTATGTGGATGCGGGAAGATTATTTTAAAATGAGAACTCTCGCCATCATCGTTAATAAAGCGGCCATACCCGCAGATATCCGCCAAAAGTTGGAGCTCTGAAAAACTTAAAGCCCCGCATTGCGGGGGATGGGCTGCTTTAAAAGGTTTTTCTGATCTCTTAAGGGTTGTACAATGCTAACGAAAGGGTAAGTTGGAAATTATCCTGCCGTCCGATAAAAAAAAGATAATATCAGCAGGCGATATGGAGGCTAAAAACTATTTTTGGCGCCACCTGGTCTCACCTTCGGCAATCCGCCTCATGCGGAGACCGAAGTTGGCAGACTGCTGATATCTCATGGAAAAAAAACCGCTTAGGAAACGACTGGCTTCCATCTTCCGCTGGGTGGGCTGGGTATTGCTGGTGCAACTGGTGCTCATCAACATCAGCGCCGCCCTTTATGCGTATAAACTCACTCATTTTTTCCGGAATGCCCCCGAACGAACTTTTTCAGACAATGACAATATTTTTACAAAATCCTGGAAGCTATTTACAGGACCCCGCTATCCCCGCCCGGTAATTGCTACAGTCCCGGTTTTTCCTTACGATACGATCAGCCTCAGCACCAGCAAGGGACTCCAAATTGATGCATGGTATGGGGTTCAGGATTCAGCCAGGGGTGTGGTGATACTTTTTCATGGTATTGCCGGTACAAAGGTGTCGCTAATGGATGAAGCCAATGAATTCAGGTATTGGGGGTATAATGTAATGATGGTTGACTTCCGTGGCCATGGTAACAGTGAAACTAATACCACCACCATCGGAGTAAGGGAGTGTGAAGAAGTAAAACTGGCATTTGACTTTGCGGCCGGCAAGGGAGAAAAGAATATTTTTTTATACGGCAGTTCGATGGGTGCTGTTGCCATCTCTAAAGCGGTTTCAAAGTATAATTTGCAACCGTCGGGTGTAATACTCGAGGCGCCGTTCCTGTCCTTACAAACCTACCTGAAAGCCAGGGCCAGGATACTGGGATTCCCCAACCAGCCCTTTGCTTTTTTCACCACGTTCTGGGTTGGGGCGGAAAGGAGTTTCAACGGGTTCAGGCACAAGACCACCCGTTATGTAAAAAACATCAGTTGCCCGGTGCTGATACAGTGGGGCACCCTCGACAATTTTGTGCTGCAGTCCGAAATACAAAAGATTTATATGGCCGCCGCTTCAGCAGGTAAGAAGCTGGTTATTTATGAGGGGGCAGCGCATGAATCATTATTGCGGAAGGACCCGGCAAAGTGGAGAATGGAGACAGAGAATTTCTTGTCAGGGAACCTGAAATGATTTTACCGTGCAGCCCTATTTTTTAATAGCCACTTTTGTTCCGACACCGGTGAAGGCATAGATCTCCGTTACATGCTCATTTTTCATGGAGATGCAGCCCAGCGTCCAGTTCTTGTAGCGGTCCACCACAAAATCCTCATGCGGCCAGGTGCCGTGTATGCCGATACCGCCGCCGATACTTGCATTGGCCGGTATCTCGCCTTTTTCTTTTCGTTTGTTGAATTTTTCAATGTCATCCGGAGTGGGGTAGTCCAGCGAAAGATAGCGGCACCATTTTTCATGCACCCGCTTGGCGATGATGCGGAACTTGCCCTCCGGGGTGTTCTTATCCCCCTGCATTTTTTTATCAGAAAGACTGCCATTACCAAACACCACCGGGTAAGTGGCATACCAGCCTTTGTCATCATACACACTCAGCTCGTAATCTGATTTATCAATAACGATAGAAATGGTGCCAACCGGGCCTTTGAACCCGGCACTGTTTCTTTTATGGGCTGTTGCTGCGGAACCGGCTGGGTTCATCTCCGTGGCCATCATGCTGCTTCCCAGGAAAACGGAGGTAAGGATTACATAATTCTTCATGTGCTCTGAGTGTTTTCAAAAAGGACAGATACCTGCCCGCCCTGATTTTATTGGCGGGTAACCTGATGGGCCAGAATTTTTATGCCGGTGGAAAGCATTTTGATCTGATCAGTAACCGTCCTTTCTTCAAACGCAGTGCCACGAAGTTTTATTTTTTAGTGTGGAAAGGTTTTAACGGGACGTTTAGAAAAGATACGGGGAAGAACTACCAGTGCAAAAAACTAACAGGAAAATAAAAGCTGTAATTTTAAAACGAAGTGTACCGCCTGACTAATTCTTGAAAATGAGACTTAAAGTAATTTCATGGGTTGTCCTCTTTTTCTCCCTTCTGTCTTATACTGAGGCACGGAGTATTTCTAATGCCGACACCACAGGTAAGAAAGTGAATGCAAAAGAAGCGGCTTTTCTTGAACAATACGGCAAAGATGAAGTGTCAAAAAAAGTCATCCGGAAATATTTTGCTAATAGGAGGAATCTCAAATGGGCTATGGCCGGCACATTTCTTATGGCGGCTGGCTCGGGTATTGGGCTGGCGTCAGCCGCATCTTCCAATAGCTCAGAATGGGATTTCTTTGCTGAAAGCCTGCTCTGGAGTTGGGGTCTGTTTATGTCAGGCATCGCTTTTTTATTAAGTCTGGGCTTTTTCTTTTTTAACTCTCCCAAACGGCTGATAAAAGTCCTTGACAGGTATCATGCAACCGGGAAGCTGCCAAAACGATACAGAAACCTGGCGAAAAAAATTAAATAGTCAGTTACAGAAGAAAAAACCCACAACAAAAATTGCCGGAGCAGGTGATTGTCCGGTCAAATGAGACGAGAATTTTCCCTTCTCCACATTGTGGAGAAGGGATTAAGGGATGAGATTACCAGTTACTGAACCGGAAGCCAAAATTATACGGTGTGATATCGAGTCCCCTTTCATACATGCTTTTAAAGGCATAGGAGCCATAGAAGCGTACCGGGCCGAGGGATAATTCAGCTATATAAGCCAGTTTCCATTTTTCCAGGCTGAAATCATCCTTGGCTTTTTTCTTTTTTTCATCTGAAGTTTCCGTTTTATTCCGGGCGCTGTAGAGGTAGCCCACACTTATACCGGCGCTGAGGCCAAAGCCTTTCTGCCTTTTGGGAGTGAAGTTCAGGTTCACCATCATGGGTACGGTCAGGTAATCGGCAGCCAGTTTATTTTTATCATAGGTCCTGTTCACCGTTCCGTCCAGCGATACCACCGGTGCATTGGGCACGGCGGGGGGATTGGCATCGTAGCGGATGGGGCGTTTATAATGATAATTATTTAATTCAAGCCCTAATCCGTATTTCAGGTTGAGCACATGCTTGGCCACATTCAGCTTCTGCATAAAAAACCAGACATTGACATTCCGGGACTTACCGTCTTTCAGTTCAAACCAGGTCTCGTTGCTGCCGGGGGCATAGGCCTGTGCAGCGGCCGATGCGTAATTGGTTTTATCGCTGTAGTTGGAAAAACCGATGTCGA
>JBQTHS010000083.1:0-21833 GCA_052389635.1 Bacteroidota bacterium
ATGGCCGCAGGCACAAATCTAAACATCAACTCAAATTAGCAATCTGATGCACCGCTTTCAACTAACATCGGAAAAATTCAAAGGCACTGCTGAAGCCTGGTACAATGACAATGGTATGCTTTGTCGGTTGGATTTTGTTACCTGTGATTTAAACTTTAAGCAGATCAAATATCTGCTGGAGAACTCTTCGCCGGAAATTGAAACATTTAAAGGCTTGTTAACCGGCACCGGGCTTGAGATAAAGGAAGTTCCATTTGATATTACCGTGGATGATTTCCTTCGGGAATATCCGTACCAACGGAACACTCACCTGGTGCGGGAGCTGTGGCCAAAGCTGGACAGAAAGGTGCAAGTAAGGGCCTTCTTTGCAGCAATGGAATACCGGGAATACTGCAATAGGAACGATTGGTATAAGCCGCAAATCCCCAACACCTGGCTTACAAAAAAACAATACTTAAACAACTGGAAAAATGCCTGAAATAAAAGCCATAACACCGAAGCAGGTAATTGCTATCCGGGCAGCACTGCACCGGCACAATCTGCTAAAGCATAAAGAGGAGATCATTGACAGCTATACCAAAGGACGTACCGTACACATCAGCGAAATGACAGGCCCGGAGGCTGGGGAGCTTCTCTCATACTTAAACGCACAAACGAAAGATATGAATGTAAGCTCCAGGCTAATGGCAAAGCTATTTGCAATGTGCCATGAAATGGGCTGGGTGCCGCAGCAGACAGTAATTGAGGGGGATAAAGTAAAGACCAAAAAGGATTACAGCCGGGTGCATGGCTGGGTGCTGAAATACGGGTATCTGAAGAAGCCCCTCCGGGAATACACTTATAAGGAATTGCCAAAACTTGTAACACAATTGGAGAAGCATGTGTACGAGCCATTTATACAAAACATATCTTCACAAAAAAAAGACAGTCCCTTTAACTAAAACCCTTTATTATGAAACAATTATTCATTATTTGTTCATTCGTTATCGCTGCCTGCAATCAGAACGAAAGCAGGAAAACTGTGGAACTAACAGCGGACACAACGCTTGCTACTGTGGCCTCTCCGGTGCCGGTTAAGGAAGAAATCAATTGGGATTACAGTGAAGAAAAGGATGAAATGACCGAGAAGGTCAGGTATTTTGCTTCATGTATTTCTACTAATACAGCCTATTTTGATTTCCCGTATGACGGCGGCTCCAATCTCAACCTACTGATCAGGAAAATGAACGGGAGAAATGAAGTGATACTTCGAATATCTAAAGGCCAGTTTGGTTCATCATACAGCAGCACGGTTAAAATAAAATTCGATGAAGAACAACCAAAGATATACGGCTTCAACGAAGCAGCTGACGGGAGCTCTGATTATATTTTTCTTAATGGGGGGCCTTCAATTATTTTAAAGCTGAAGAATTCAAAAAAAGTTAAAATTCAACCTCCATTCTACCAAGAGGGGCAGGTTGTATTTGAGTTCAATACAGATGGGCTAAAGTGGGAATATTGATTTAAGAAATAACACTTAGTGAATATGAAAAGCCGTGTTAAACTGATTGAATGGATTTTTATTAGCCAGCGGATTTTAGAACTTCTTCGCTAATCATAAATCATTTAATTATGCAAGCGAAAACAAGCTACACCGAGAAAGGACTTATTATCAGCATCCCTACTAATTGTCCGGAGGCCCTGCATCTTCAATTGTTGACCGGCATTACAGCATCACTTAAGCAGCATTTATTGTACCCTTTGGAGAATCGGCAACAAGCTGAAGCCATCGCCAGTCTTGCTGATCTTCAGCTTGCCCTATTCCCTACTGAGCAGCAACTACAGAATACTTGAGGCTGGGAGATTTATATTTGTATCACCCCTCCATCGAGGGGTTTTTTTAGGAATTTGATAAATATCAGCAATTAACAATATTTTGATAAAATTTGTAATATTGCATTCATGGCCAGGGGTTTACTCCTTTTCAATAATATCGAAGAACCCACTCCTCCCGAAAAACAGATCAAGGGACGGAGTAAATCCCTCATCCAAATGCGTAACGAGTGCCTGCTTGACAGGCTCTTTTTCTATAAGAAAAACTTCCCCTGGAACTACGATTATGTGCTGGAAAGGTTGAGGGATGAGTTCTTCCTTTCAGAAGTAACCATCCCGCAGATCATTGAAAAGCCAGAAAGCCAGCTGTACCTGCGCACCCTGAAGCTGGAGCAACCAAATAAAGACAGTTTTGCAAAGAAGTGGCCGCACCTGAAATGGGCCGCTTAAATTATTTACAATGAATAACAGACAGGAGAAAAAGAAGTTTACTTGGGACGATTTTAAAAAGGCGAAGAAGATTATGGAGGAAAATAACAAACCCCCCACAACTGAAGATATTAATGCCCTTTACTATGCTTGGCGAGAAGTAAGGGATGCGGCAAGAAAAGGAGACGAATCAGCCATTGCAATATGTAATAGTTATTATTCTCAATCTTGATTCTTCTTAAAAAATCTCACTATCTATCTCCATTGTTGGCTGAATAGTAGCTCTCTCAGGCGCAGCTCCATCATCCATATACGCTGAAGTAAAGGCATTCGCCCTTACCCGGAATGCATCCTCCTCTCTTCTTTCCGTGGCCACTCTTCTCCTGCTGAATGGCTGACAAAGAGCTGATCCGTCCGGCTTCAGTGGTTGCCATCCATGAATACAGTTTATGATCTTCTGCTCCAGGGAAAAATATGCCAGCCCCTTCCTGATCACTTCAGTAGGCTGAAGATTACTGGTCTGGCTGAATGGATTAAATCCGAGTCGGCCTACCATTGTAAATTCACCGCTCTGCTCACCCTGGTGCAGATCATCATAGTTCGCATCCGGGAAGTCAATAAGATAACAGGGCCAGCTCACAGAAGGGCTGTCAAGAGTGTACACCTCCAGCTGGGCCAGGTCAAGGTTCACATACTTTATTTCTGGCACCCTTTCTTTTAGCCGGTTGATGACCGCTAAAAGCAGCTCACTCCAAAAATCCTGCGGTTCATAAATTTCTTCTGGCATATAGCTATGAATTAAATGCTCTGATGATCTCCACGGCATAGACCCGTTTCAATCTTGCCAACAGGTACTGGCTCTTGCCGAGGAATTGGCGTTTTGGTAATCTCATTCTTTTTGTGTGTGCTTGAACATTCTGGCTTCCGCTCAGCGTCTTTACACTTCTCATTCTTTCTTTACCGGACTTGCCAAATTTCCCGGTTCCCACCTTTTCCACCTTATGCACTCTCCGGGTGTGTTCCTTGACCCGGACTACATCGGTATTACCCTCGTTGTGCGCCTTCATATATGGCACATCGCTGCCTACGGCCACCAGCTCCTGATCGGCCCTGGTTACCCGGATGCTCCTGCGGCCCCGCCCACTCTTTACCAGCAAGGCCCTTGTGGAGGCCCTTTTGCCTCTTTCCTTGCGTTTTCTCCAGGGCTCCAGCACATCACCCAGGAAACCCTGCCGCCTGAAATTATCCAGGGCAAAATTGACCACCTCGTTGCCGATCAGCTTCGGGATGATCTGCTCCCTGGCCCTGGCCATTGCCCTGGCTTTCCTCGTTATTTTGATGGTCATTGTGCTCATTCAGAAATTAGGTTTATATTTGTTCCGGGGCTGTGAGATTCTGTAGCGGATTGCAAATCCGCTGGCGAGGGCTCACAGCTTTTTTATTGCATCTACGATTGAGTACATAACTTTTCTTCCATCCTGCATTTCCCGAATCACCAGGTAATTATCAGGCAATCCCTTTACTCCTAAATAATGGAATGCTTTTGCCTTGTCGCTGTTCACTTCCTCTGAATGCAGCAAGGCTGATTTTTCAAGCAACCTGTTGGCAACTGTAGCCAGCTGGTTTTTTAGCATATAATCCCTGTGCGGTTGGTTTATCATTTCTTTTATGCCATGAACTGAAAATTCAACTTTACCAAATCCATTCACTTCGATCTCACTTCCAATAAGCCGTTGTTTGGCATTATCAAACAAGTTCTTTCTCATAGCTGCCATACCTCCCTGCTTTACCTTATCAGGCAGATCGCTGTAGTATGCATGGCCGGGAGGGAAGATCAAGCCCTGTTCACCCAAGTTGAGCCTGAACATATCCGGTATCTCCGGGTAAGGAAGATTCTCGGTCACCTTTCCATTTCTCAACTTCCTTACAGTTGTTCTGCATCCGAAATGATTGGGTGGGTAGTAAGTTTTCACATACGGATGATCAACAGGAACAACCACACCATTCAGATTTGTACATATCTCTGTCGTGCGGCCATCCATCACCACATCAAAAGACAGGAGAGGAAATATATCTTTGTCAGCCTGTATATCTACCCACTTACCGGCCATTTGTGAACTGGTAACAGCCAGTTCATACTCCGCACTTAAATGCTGTGTAACGGCCCTGTTATTGATCTTAATCGCCTCGTTCATCCATTCGCTCCTTGTACGCAACTTTCCATCCGGGCCTATTAATGCCCCGGAGAGCTGCCTGAGCTCCGTATAATTCTTTGCACTGCTGAAATGCCACACATCCCGCTGTAATGATGCAAGCATATTCCAATCGGGAGTATCCCAATCAATGCTATCGAGAGTAGCTTGAAATCCTTTCGACACACCTGCCCATAGTTTTTCGGATATCAATGTAGTAACCTCCCGGTTGATCAATCCTGTGGGCATGCCCTTTTCTTTCCAAATTTCATTGAGCATCGAGAGGATTGCCCGCTCCATGTCATCACCATCTGCCAGGTTCGGCAATAGTCCGCACTCGGAATGCCTGTAAATTGATTCAAGCATTTGAGCAAGATTATTCAAAGGAACTCCAGGCAGGCCACTCAGCTTATCAATCAGGCTTTGTGGCCGGGGCCGAAAAAATCAGCAAGCCACAGCCTCATTTTATCCCACTTGGACAAACCATCATCATTCAAAGGCTTCGGCTTATCCTTCTTTTTTGGCTTTGGTTTTGGCGGAGGGTCATTAGCAGGCAGTGGTTGCAGTTTCATCCTGCGCTCTTCTTCCATCTGCGCTTTGAGCTCTTCGTAATTTTCCGGTTTAGGGATGCCATACGTTGTGTACCAGTAATCATCACTGACAGGAACTTTTGTACTAACAACGGTGTCAATCTTCAACCGCTTCCCTAATTCTTCCAAGTCAAACTCACGCTCAGCTACAAATTTTCCATGCTCTGGATCGAGCGGCATACCGTAAGACTTCAAGATCATTTGCAGATGATCATCACTAAGCATGTCCTCAAGATCAATTATGTCGCTCTTATGAATCTCCTTTTGCTGCTTTGAATGCTCCTGGCTTTTTGCATTGCTGCCACCGTTATCATTACTGGTAGTCTCTGTGTTTCCGAGCCACAGGATTGACAGCTCATTATTGACCTGGCTAAATAGCACTTCATGAGCCTGGCCGTTACCGGCAGTGACATGATCTCCGATGATCTCTATATTCGTTCCTTCTGGCAGAATTACACTGAAAGATGCTCCGGCTTCTTTCAGGGCGGATTTCAACTCTGCTTTTGCTTCAGGATCATCACCGGGGTAAGTGCCCTTCCTGATGGGCTGACCATATAGTTCAATATACTGTGCCAGGTCACTAAGCGATCCTGATTTCAGAATAGTGTATGGCACAGAGCTGAGAAGAAGCCCAAATCTCTCCTCGTCTTCAACAACGTGGATAAATGGTTGCTTTGTATAGTCATATCCTTCAAACCCATTCTGTTCAATGGAGATCACCTTATACTCGGGTTTGATATGCTTGCGGGGGATATTTACAAATGAGAGTTTTGATCCAGGAATAAATTCTAACCCAGTTAAACCCCAGCCCTTTGATTCAAGTAGCCTCCTCATCATTGCCCGAAATCTTGCACTCCGAATGATGTCATCCATCGCTTCAACCCGCTTACCCTTTATCTCGTAGTGGAATTTTTTATTCAAAACGGCCTTGTATTTTTTACTCATCAAGCCTTTGAGGTGTCCGTCCAAAACAGCCCTTTCATATAGATCATATAATGGGCTTCTGTTCGGATAACTTATCAACTCAGCTTGTTGCAACGATCTCCACCATTTACGCAAATCTGCCCTGCTCCGGTCAACATTCTGAAGTACCAGCTCAGTCATCGTTATGGTTATGTTCTCGGTCTTTTCTTTTTTTACTTCGGCCATATATTCAGTTTAAATTGAATTGAACGTATGCGTTGATTACTTGCAAATACAGGGTTTCAGCGGGGCCGTATTCCAACCTCCTGATAATCTCCTCCTGCATCTTCTTTTCTTCGGGTGTCATCATACATGGTTATTTCTTCTTGGTAAGCTGTCCCACTCAATTCCTTTTCCTTCATTGCTGTCTGTATCGGCTTTATCCTCCGGCTTCGGAAAACCGGGGCTGATCTTGCGGTCAGCAACTTTCTCAAACCATCGAACAGCATCCTCATACCGGCTCCTGGCAAGCTCAATTTTAATGTTCGCCTGGCCCAGGGTAACCAGGTGCCACAGTGCCAGGTCTTTTACTTTGTTCTTCAGGTTGGCATCTTCAAAAGAAGGATCGCTCTCCGCATCACCAAACAATGCCAACAGATCAAAGCGTCCCAGGTAGCTTTTTGCCTCCGCAACAGCGGCATCAATAGCTCCATACACCAGAGTGTTATCGCTGCGCACAATCTCATCCCGGTTTTCGGAATAGATGTGTGTGTCCATATCGCCAACAAGTAAGTAGGCCATGATCAGTATCGTTTTGAGTTTGAAATTTCTACCGGTTCAATCTTCTTTTTTTCGAGCAGTTGGGACAGCATGCCCTTTAACAGATGCACTGCACCTTCTACGGCATCCGGGCCATCCAGGAGCCTGCTGGTTGGCTTTGCGCTGGTGAACATCTTTGCAAGTCGTTTCATGTGCGGGTCATCTTCCTGATCCTTGTTGAATATTAAATGCCCATTCCTGTTGAGCGGTTCCAAAGTAGCTTCTATCCTCACCCATTTATCCCCTTTGTTTCTATCATCCGGGATAAGGTGTATAGGTAACTTCTTAAGCTCCTTTGCTCTCTCCCGAAGCAGTGGCTTAAATACTTGCTGGTAAAATGGGTCTTGCAGGCTGTTATTCTCGATGTACTTCTTATTCACCGACTGCACGCCAACCCAATCATTGGCAGCATAAATCCAATCAATGAATTTGGCATTCGAAGTATTATCAACAAAGGCCTTAAAGATGTAGTAATTCTCCTTGTGGTAGCCAACTGTAACCACCGCTTTACAGCTGTTCTTTGCTTTACTTTTCAGCGTTGGTCTATCCTTATTTGAAGTGGCAGGATCAGCGTAGGTAATCACAAACTTCAGGTGTTTTAAAGCAGGCACTCTGCCCCATGTGATCTCTGGGAATGTTTTGCCGTCACTGATCGGGTTATTCATGTACTCCTTCTGAAAGCTCTCATAGCTGATCATCCCTTCTATATCATCGATATCCTTCTCACTGTTCTTATGCGGCCATACTGAATTTCCGAATTCATCCCGGATATTGATCGTTTCGGCAATCGTAGCTTTTTCTGAAGCCCGGAAAGCCAGAGAATCCTCTGCGATCAGGTTATTGTCAAAACAGATGTAGTATTCGCTGGCAATATCCACAGTAGGAATCACAGCCTGTTCAATCCAAAGCCATTGAGCCGATAAGCGGTCTTCATTACGACATACCTCATCATCGTCAGCATCATCAAACACAATGACATTGATACGAAGTTCTTCGATCTTAGCCCCCCTGGGGTTTTGCTCCATCCCCACCGCACGAAATGAACATTTATCCCTGGTGATGAATTCCTCTTCCTTCCATTTGCCGCTCCGCTTCTGAATACCGTAATCATTTATCAATCGCAGGTTGGCCTCCAGATTTGCCCTGTAGGGGGAAAGCAACCGGATCGCATTACCTTCTGTCTTACTAACCAGGAGCATATTCACCCGCAGCCGCTGAACAAATTTTTTATAGAAGATCTCGAACATGCGCCGGGTACTCTTTGAAAGCCCCCTGGCCCATATCCTGGAGTGGTAGACACGTTTTGATTTCAGGAATGCCCTGGTACTCTTTTTATGGAAGGGTGCCGGTTTACAAAAACAGTATTTGGGAAAATAATAAGCAAACCATTCTTCCTCGTTGCCTGGCTTCTCCAGCCACTTTATCCTTGCCTCTTTCTGCTCTTCAGTTTCACTGCTATCAATAGGGGTGCTGTCACGGATACTGAGAAGAAATTCTTCCCATTCTATCAATGCCTGCTTATTAGTCTTATTAGCTAAAACGATCTTTACGCTCATTTTTTAAATTCAGTTTGAATAAAGTCATTCCACAATTCGGAGAATGTACCTACTTCATCAAACAGCTTCTTGCTTTGCAGATGCTTCAGGAATTTCATGCCTCCTGCCACCAGGTCGGCAATGGCCAGCTCCGTTTCCAGGTTGCGGATGGCAGCCGTCAGTTTGATTTGAATATCGGCCTGCTTGTTATCCGCATACCGCTTTCCCTTTTCCTTTTCCCGGATGGCTTCATTGAGTTCAGCCAGCTGCTCATACATATTGTTAAGCATTTCTTCCTTCCCAACCAGCAGGCGGTTTCGTAAATCCCGCCATCCAAACTGATTAACCCACTTGCTCATGGTGGCCTCTGTAATACCTACCCGCTGGGCTACAATTTTCTGATCCAGCTTTTGGGAAGTGAAAAGGATTTTGGCCAGGTATTGCTTATCTGAGATAGTCATACTTGATTATTGCTCACAAATATCACCTACAGCAAAGCTGTAGAGCGAATGAAAAAACTATGATAATACAGCATTAGTATAAATAATATACCCTACCCGCATAACCACAGAAACCACGTTTGGCAAGGGTTTCAGCCGATTGCATTTTTACACTCACAAACAAAAAAATCAGCAGTCGGGATGAAGACAAAAAAGATTGACAAGGATTATCTGATCACGGATAGCAGTGTCAATATTTATGGTTTTCGCCTGTTGACTGAGGGCTATTTGAAATCAGAGTTTGAAAAGAACCCAATCGGTTATTACATGCACAACCGTGAAGACGGAGTGGTTGTCCGCTGGGAGGACCTCCATGTTGACGGTGATAAAGTGTACGGAAAACCGGTGATCAATTTGTCCAATGAAAGAGGACAGCAAACAGTGGATGAGATTGAGGGTAAATTTTTAAATGGTGCCAGTGTTGGTCATATCGTAGCACTTGAAATTAGCGAAGACCCTAAAGACATGCTACCCGGTCAATGCGGCCCAACCATTACCAAATGGTTCAACCGTGAATGCTCCCTGGTTGATGTACCTGGTAATATGGATGCTCTGGCCCTCTATGATAAGGAAGGAAACACTATCAACCTGGCCGATTTTAAAACAAAAACACCTTTAGCAATGAAGCAAATCTTTCTCTCTGCCGCACAGCTGGCAATGATCCCTGGCCTGAAAGCCAACCCCGAACAGGCTGACCTTGATGCCGTGTTCAAAGACCTGGTGGACAAAGCCACCCTTTCCGATTCGCTCAGAATACAGTTGACAGCAGCACAGACAGAAGTGAACAATCTAAAAGGCGAGAACAACACTTTGAAAACTGCCGGTGCCGACAAGGAAGTAACGGATATGCTGAAGGCTGCACTCGATGGCCCGAAGAAGAAGATCACCAAGGAGCAGCATGACCTCATGGCTGTTCAGTTCAAAGGAAAGCCCGCTGAGCTGAAGGCCTTCCTGGATGCCACTCCTGAACTCGGCGGTGTGGTGAAAAATCTGAAAACCGGAGACGGCTCCGATGCGAAGCTGAAGAAGTTTGAAGGCAAGACTTTCACCCAACTGGATGAAGAGGGCCTGCTTGAAGACCTGAAAGCAGCTGATGAGGGCAGGTTCTATGATGTGTGGAAAGAGCATTTCGGCACAGCGCACAAGCAGGATAAAAGAGAGGCCTGATAACAGGCTTTGATACAATATGATCACGACCCTACGAAAGTCAACCTTACAAAAACGAAAATCTATACGATGAAAGCGATCAAATCTTTTAACGCTATTTTTTTTGCCGCACTTGCAAGTGTGGCACTGATGATCCTTGCAGGTGCCAGCACTGAATACTTCCCGCTATTCTTTGCAGCCACACTCCTGCTTTCCGCAGTTCCAACGCCCAGAGTCATCCTCCGTATGGGCCTCCAGGTAGAGCTGTGGGAGAGTGATGTGGTGAAGAACCTGTACAAGAATAACAAGTTCGCAATGTTTGCTTACAGTGCCGATCAGTTTGTTCTTAAAGGCAAGGTTGTGCATATACCTGTAGCCGGTGCGCCGAGGCAGGTAAAAAAGAACCTCGCCGTATTCCCGCAAGCTGCCATCAAACGGACGGATAATGATATCACTTATGCCATCGATACATTCTACCTTCTTCCCCGTCAGATCGAGGAGATCGAGAAGTATGAGCTGAGCTATGAAAAGCGGCAATCAGTGGTTGGGGAGGATGAAGAGTATCTGATCCAATGTGCGATGGACAATCTTCTTTACAAGTGGGCGCCTGCTGCTGCCAACACCATCTTAACTGATGGTGTGCCGGTGGATGCGACCTTATCAGGTGCAGCAGGTCAAAGGGCCTCACTTACTAAACAGGCTTTTAAGGATGTCTTCTTAAAGTTCAATGCTACTAATATTCCTGATGAAGACAGGGTGGCACTGCTTACCGCACATCACTACAGCCAGTTTTTTGAATCGCTCTCCGAGGCTGAGAAAACAGATATCGGACGGGTGGCTGACCTGGCGAAAGGTGTGGTAGGTGAGTACATGGGCTTTAAGATAATGCGCCGCAGTGAAGTGCTTCGCTTCCGTGGAGCCGATGGTGCCTATGCAGTGGTAGATGAGCTGGATGATGCCTATGCAGCTGATGCTGATGACCGGGCCGCTTCCCTGTTCTGGCAGAAGAACTGTGTGGAAAGAGCAAAAGGCTCTGTCAAAATGTTTGATAACCCGAACGATCCCCTTTACTATGGTGATGTGTTCTCGATGATCCTTCGCCTGGGTGGCCGTCAGCGCAGAGCTGCCGGTGTGTGGGCCGCTGTGGAGGCAATCGTTTAATAAAAATAATTATTTGGCCGGTGTCCCCCGCTCCCGGCCCGTAAGCCGGGAGCAACCTTTTTAAAAATTACTTAAACTCAATTTGAATACCATGAAAAAACTCCTTTTGATCGCATTGGCAGCTCTCTTTACTGTAGCTGCTGTAAGTTACCCTTCTGTGAAAGCAGAGGCGCAATCTATCAAGCTGACAACTAAAACTATTACTACTGCGGATACGGTCACATTTACGAATGTGGGCAGCAGGGTAAAAGCATTTCAGTACACCTTCACAGAAACATCCGGCACAACAGCCGGGAAAGTGTACCTGGAAGGGACTATTAATGGTACTTATGTGCTGCTTGACAGCCTCACACTTGCGGATGTGACCACAGCACAGACGAAGGTTTTCCCGCTCACTGCAACAACTTATCTGACGTACAGGTTCCGAAATACAAATACATCCAGTGCAACCGGGGCGGTAAGAGCCGCATGGATACGAAGAACGGATGAGTGATCCGCAATTGTTCCAACTGCAAACCATATCTACTCAATAAAAACAATTGTATGAAGACAGTACAGATAAAGGTGGCCGGGTTCTTCGAAAGCCACCCCGAAGCAACCGAAGTGCATGAAGCCCTCGGAGTGCTTTTTACTGACAAAGAAAAAGCCAATACATATCTGGCCGGGGTTGCCGGTCGTATGGTAACTACTCACACCAGGGAAGGGGTCAACTATGAAAGAGAGTCCGACCGCATTCGCCATGAAGTGTTACTCCAGGAGAATGTGGTCAGTGAGAAGCACCTGGCCTACGAGAATTCTCCTGTCATGGAGAAAGAGCAGGCCATGAGCGAGTGGAAGAAAGAAGAAGGCAAATTGGCTGAACTGAACAACCGCCTGGGAAAACAGGTAGAGTTGGAAAGCAAAGAAGAGAGGATCAGCCGGGAGAATAAAAAACCATCAACAGATGATTTGAAAAAACCGGAGCTGACCAAAGAGGAATTCGGGGCGGCTATTTCTGCTCAGCAGGCAATCGTTGACGGCAACGAAAAACTGATCGCAGTATCAAAAGGCAAGAAGAAAGAGAAGGCCGAGAAGGTTCAGCAGGATGAGATTGTCAGGTTGGAGAAAATGAAAACTGAGTTTGCCGAAAAGTTCCCGGCTGAAGATGGCACTGGTAGCAATGCCGGAAGTGATGCTACCACCGGAAGCGGTGACAACGAATAAACACAACCCGAAAATCCAGAGGCAAAGGCGGGGGTGATGGTGTAAATAAAAACATCTTAGCCCCCGCCATATTAAGGGACAAAAATTAAAGCGACATGTCTTTACCAAAAGTTACGATACTCTTCTCCGATGGAAACCTACTCCGTGACATTGCCGCCATTGACGGCATTGCAGGCATTGTTGGTACAGTTGAAACACCCGCTTTGATCGGAGTTCCTAAAGTGGTGTACAGCCTCGCTGATGCCGTTTCAAAAGGCTTTACCGAAGCAGATGAACCAACATTTTACCGGCACCTGAAAGAGTTTTATGCCGAACTGGCAGGCAACCAGGAACTGCATGTTATGGGTGTGGTTGATACTATGTCCATGATGAGCATACTGGATAAGGACGATGCAGACGGTGCTATAAAGCTACTGAACGCAGCACAGGGGAAGATCAGGCTGCTGGCTGTATTCCGAAAACCGGACGGTGGTTACGATCCCGGCATCGAATTCTTTGACGGTGACGTGGAAGCTGCCCTCACAAAGACTCTCACTTTCATCCCAGACCAGCATACGAAATACAATTACCTCCGGGTGTTCATTGAGGGGAGAGTTACTAATGAGAACAGCGTTGACATCCTGGATGTAAAAACACTGGAGAGCGATTATGCCGGTGTTGTGCTTGGCGGCTCTGCCAATGATGGCAGTGCATCTATCGGCACGGCCCTGGGAAGAGCAGTACGTTATGGTGCCGAAATCAAGATCGGCAAGGTGGCTAACGGCCCTCTGCAACTCACAGAAGTGTACATAGGTACCAAAAAGATCAGTGAGTTGCTGAACCTGGAGACATTGCACGGAAAGAGTGTGATCAGCTTTATGAACCATCCTACCAAAGCCGGATTTTATTTCGGCATTGACAGGATGGCCAATACCGGTGATTACCGGTTGCTGGCGCATGGCCGTGTGGCTGATAAGGCCGCTGTGATTGCCTTGGCAACCTACGTGGATGAACTGGAGGGTGAGGTGGATGTGGTGGATGGTAAGATCAGCGACCTGGATATTGCTCACCTGGAAGGAAGGATAACCCAGCAGATCAATGCGGGTATGGGTGATCAGATCAGCGGCCTGGAAGTTTACATCGCTCCCGACCAGGACATCATCGGTACCAGCAAGATCACCATCAAGCTGAGAATTCGTCCTAAAGGATATACATCATTCATTGACGTTGACCTGGGCCTGACAGCCTAAGTCAGTTAAAATAGTACTACATGGCTTTTAGCACCAAAGAATGCGCCTGGGCGCAGACAAGCATGAAGCTCCTTGGAGCTACTCTTACCGGCATACGTGGATTTGAGTTCCAGAAGAATATTGAAAAGGAGCTGATTTTCGCAGCAGGCGATGAGGCAATTGATATCACCCAGGGGAACAAGTCTGTGAGCGGAACGCTCACTATTCTGAAGCATGAACTGGATAAGCTCAACGATGCTGCGCAGGCAGCTGGGTTTGAGGATATCTCCGATGTGCCGCACACCGCCATCCTTATCACCTGCGCTTTCAAGCTGAATGCCACTACACCGGTGCGTATCATTGAAACAACCCTGGGGGCAGCCTTTACAGGCTTTACTGTTGGTCAGAAGCAAAATGCGAAGATGACAGAAGTGCCGCTGCCGTTCATTGCACCGAAGCTGGTACTTCGGAAAGGAGCTTAAGCCACGATTAAATGACACATAAAACCAACCTGTATGATAAGTACAAACGCAAACAAAGGCTCTCTGAAAGAGATCAGGGAGCGGGAGAAAAAGGAAAAGGAACTCCGTATAAAAGAACAGTGTGAGAAAATTGCCATTGAAAGATGCGGCAGCGAAGATGACCTGGTAAAATTATCCAATGCCCATAAGGGCCTTTGGTTTCTTCCAACTCTCACTGAAGATGAGCAGATTGAAAAGCTGCTTATCCTCAAACCCATTGACAGGCACATCCTGTCATTTGCCAGCACAAAAATTACCGATGATGGATTGTATGCCTTCCTGGAAGCAGCCATGAGGGAGTGCGTTATTGAGAAAATCGGTGAGAAGGTTATCAGCGACATGGTAATGCTGGATGATGACGAGTATTTCATCAGCGCAGCCAACAGCTTCCAGAAGGTAATGGATGGCAAAAAGACTGCCCTGGTAAAAAGATAAAAGAAGCATCTGAAAAAGCCGATGTAAACAGCATCGGCTTTTTAGAAACACTCTTGCAGTATTATCTCCCAGGTCTTGATGTTTCTTCCCTGAGTGAAAACGAGTTCATTAAAAAATTAGCCTGGTTGCTCAAGATTCGGGAAATGGAAATGAATAACCAGGTGTCAAAAACACTGAATAAACTTTTTGGCCGTGAATAATATCCTGGAATTCTTTATCAAGATGCGAGACCTCACCCCTCCGCAAATAGCGAAGACGGTGGAGAATGTTCGCAGGATAGAGAAAACGGCGGATATGGCCAGCCGCAGCCTGCAGGGGACAACAGACAGACTTCGGCAAATGGGCAACAGTGATCCTTCCTCCGGCCCGGTAAACGGTATCAGCAAAATAAGACGGGAGACAGAGAAACTAAACAGCGAACTGGCAAAGACAACCGGTGGTGGCGGATCTTCCGGGGGAGGACTTTTGGGCAGGCTTGTGAAAGGATTTATAGTAGGAGCTGCTCTTACTGCTATTATTGGTTTTGGCAAAGGAGCTGCGCAGAGTGCAATACAATTTGAGCAGACCAATAAATCCTTTGAAGTACTTACCGGTAATAAAGGTATTGGAGGAACACTGGCCGGTGAGCTGAATACGCTGCAACAGCAAACAGTACTTGGCCCGGAAGTTTTTAAGAATGCGCAGACCATGATGGGCTTCGGCATTGGGGCAGATAAGGTAGTGGATAACCTGAAGATGCTGGGTGAAGTGAGCATGGGTGATGTTGACAGATTTAAGATGCTAACCCTGGCATTTAGCCAGGTACAGGCGGCTGGCAAATTGATGGGGCAGGATTTACTCCAGTTCATCAATGCCGGGTTTAACCCGCTCCAGGAGATCAGCAAGAACACGGGTATCAGCATGGCCGACCTGAAGAAAAAGATGGAAGATGGAGCGATCAGTGCTGATATGGTTACCCAGGCATTTAAAAGTGCTACCGGCCAAGGAGGCTTGTTTAATGGTATGCTTGACCAAATGGCCGAAACTACCGGGGGAAAGATCGCACAGTTGCAGGGGAGTTTTGAAGCGATGAAAATCGCCATCGGAGACAGAATGAGACCTGCCATTAACTGGTTTGTTGGCGGTTTGACAAATATTGTCAACAAGGTGCGCATCTGGTTTGAAATACCGCTGGAGAAGAAACTGGGTGACCAGATACTCAAAATACAATCTCTCCAGGCACAGATCACTGCTTCTAATACAAGTCACGAAAGGCAGGTGCAGCTTCTCCGTGAGCTGGAGCAGATAAATCCCAATATCGTAAAGGGTATTGATGAACAGAATATCAGTTATGCGAAACTGGCTGAGAATATCAACAATGTGACAGGCGCATTGCGGAATAAAATCTTCCTGGAGAAGTTCGATAAGGCCAATGCAGGAACCCTTACTGATTTTGCTAAAGCACAGCAAAAAGCCAATGAGGCATTTGGTTCTGTCATGACAGCCGTTGCGATGGCTGACCCTTCGCTTGCTCAGCGAACTGATTTGACTATCGGGCAGAAACAGTTAGCAGCAAGGAAAATATTGCAAGACAGAATCGCCAAAGACCCATCAGGCGGCAGAATAGAGAAAACAAATAGGCGGGGAGACTTTACAGGATGGGAATATTCACAGGATTATAAGATGCTGGGACAACTACAGAAAGGTGTGCAGGATAACAACAGTGCAGTCAGCATTATTGGTAAGCTACAGCCAAAAATGAATGAGATCAATGCAACAAAAGATGCATTGGCAAAACAAATTGATCAGTTTACCGGCGTAAAAAGCATGACAGCCGCCAATATTAGCGTAAGCAGTAAAGGCGGAGGAGGAGGTACTGGCGGTGGAATCGGTAGCGGAACTGGAGGAACGGTAGCCAGTGGAATAACAGGAGCAGGCCCCAGGGTAGTTAATATAAGCGGAGTGAATATGAAGCTGGCAGATACGATGACCGTGAATGCCACTAATGGTGATGACTTTTTAAAGCAGGTTGAGCCAAAACTGGAGGACTTCTTCCTGCGCATATTAAACAGCGGAGCAAGTGTACAATAATGGCGAATACGGCACTGGTGATAGACGTACTGGAGTTATTCCAGCAAACATTCGGAAAGAGGCCGCATGTAACGCTTAATAATCCTGCAAACGAGGAAGGAACACCTTACCAGTTAGGGATAACAGCGAACCGGGCAGAAACAGAGCAGACCACAAAAGGTTCTTTGATAAAGGAGAGGTACAAGGGGGTGGAGATATTCTTGCCTGTCAGGCTGTATGATGGTGATGTATTGACATATCTGCCCTACTGTGTAATAAAAGTAAGCGGTAAAAAAACCATTGTGGAAACTCCGCTATCTGAACGCACGGGCAGTGTAAAGGAGCAGTTTAATATCGATGATTACTCCATTGATATTAAGGGCTTCATGATCGGTGAAGACCGGAAATTTCCGGAGACAGATATTGAGAAACTGAGAACGCTGTATGAAACAAAAAGAGCGGTTCGAATTGAGAATGCCCTGACAAATATTTTCCTTAATAATCCAGGAGCAAGCTCTCTGGAACAGTGCAGAGTGGTGGTTTATAGTTTCGACATGCCTGAGCAGCAAGGTGGACGGGAGCATATCAGGCCGTTTACTATGAGTTTAAAAAGCGACACAGTGTTTACCCTTGAACTGGATGCATAATGTTTTTGATGACTGCGGAAATAAAGATCGGGCCATTCAAAGGCTTCCCGCCACATGCGGTGAATTGGCTAAGAGCTATTGACAGTTACAGCGATACTGCGCTTATAAAAGTTCCGGCGATTGCCAGGCTGAAAAGAGATGGAGACACATACGACTATGTTCAGAGCGGCCAGCAGTTTAAAGAGGGGATGACAGTTGAAGTTCTTTGTGGTTATGACGGCAAGAATCTCACCAGGTTCAAAGGTTTTGTAAGGCGCATTAATTACTCTATTCCGTTGGAGATCGAATGTGAAGGGTACAGTTACCAGCTGCGGAAGAAAGAGGGTTATACCGCCTCTTATTCATCCACAACGGCAAAGCAGATACTGGAAGACCTTACAGCCGGAACGGATATCGTACTGAGTGATGCGATTCCGGATGTTCCGCTGAAGAACATCTTTTTTAAGAATGTGAAGGGAACGTATGTGCTTGAGTATTTGAAAGATAAATGCCTGCTCACAGTTTATTTCAATTATAACGTACTGTATGCAGGGCTGAAAATGGCCGAAGTGAAAGCCACGGTAAAGCACCGGCTGAACTGGAATGTGATAAAAGATAACGAGTTGAAGTTTGATGCAGGCAGGGAGTTGGCCACTGTGAACATACAGGTAGAGAAGCGGGACAAGGACGGTACAAAAAAGAAGGCCAAATATGGGGTAAAGGATGGCAGTGTGAAAGTGCTGAAAGTGCGGCACATAATTGATGAAGCTCTTTTAAAAAAAATAGCCGAGGAAGAAAGGCAAAAGCTCCTTCATAAAGGATATGAGGGAAGGATCACCGGGTTCCTTGTACCGTATGCAGAGCCTGGGATGGCCAGCCAGATTGATGATGTAAGATACCCGGAGCGAACAGGAACTTATTTCATCGAAAGGGTGGCTGGCAGTTTTTCTCCTTCCGGTGGACGGCAGGAAATAGGAATTGGCGCATTGTTAAGCAATGCATAAAATGGAACAAATACGGGAACGGCTTAAAGCTCTGGCAGCTGGTGTAGGCCCGGTTCAAACGATACTGGCAACAGTTGACAGTGTGAACGAAGATGAGCTGACCTGTGTGCTGGATGAGGAGGGGGTGAAGTTGTATGATGTGCGCCTGCGGCCAGTGATCAATGGGAATGAAAGTGTAACACTGATCCCCAAAGTAGTAAGCTGGGTACTGGCCACCAGGATTGAGGAAGATTCGGAGTGGATGGTGATAGCGGCGGATGAAGTTGAGAAGTACAGGATCGTGGTAGGTAATATGCTTTTTGAAATGGCTGGGGGCAAATTCATGGTAAAGAGTGGGGATGAGAACCTGGGCAAATGCATCGATGACCTGATCGCTGAGATACTGCTCATTTATGCGCCAAAAAACACAGCGGCTATCACAGCTATTAAAAACCGGTTTAAACTGTTATTAAGTGGCTCTTGATAAAACAAGACTGAAGAACAATCTGAAGAATGTATTTACTGATACTGCTGCTAATGGAGGGGTGGACAGGGATGCACAGCTGGATTATTTCTGTGAAAAGCTGGCTGATGAACTGGTTGAGGAAATTAAAAGACTAACGATCACCTATAACAATGGGCTGGCCGCAGGTGCCACACCGGTTACTGGTGTTTTCAATAATACGCTGACATGACAGACCTGCTTTTGACAACAGACGGGAATTTGCAGATTACCAATGATGACCTGGTGATCGGTGAAAGTGATCAGCAACAGCAGCAGCGGCTGCTTTTGACAGAAAAGGGGAACGTAAAGCAATACCCGGAAGCAGGTGTGGGAACGATGAAATTCCTGGAGGCCGAAGATCAGGGGGCATTGCTCCGAGAGATCAGCCTTCAGTTTTCAGCCGATGGCATGAATGTAAAGGAGGTGAAGGTGGGTGATAGCGGCAAAATATTGATCAATGCACCTTACAAATGAAGAGTGTAAAAGTTTTAAACGGCCAAACGCTGGTGGACATAGCGGTACAAGAGCTGGGCGATGCCTCCAGGGCTTTGGAGATCGCTGAGCTGAATGATCGAAAGATTACAGATGACCTGGCAGCTGGCCAGCTGGTTAATGTGCCGGACTATGAAAGGGAGAGAAGGAGTACGGTGATACTGTTTACTGATGATGCCAATAAACCGGCCAGCGGGCTGACACAGGAAGAAATTGATGCAAGGCCGGAAGGGATCGATTACTGGATACTTGAAAATGATTTCGTAGTTCAATAGCTATGGCAAAAACAGTTACACAATATTATGATCAGATAAAGGCAGAGGCCATTAACCAGGCAACTGCTGCTGGCAATGCCAACCTGGTGGCAATGTTCAACAATACGAGCCGGGTTGCCGTGTGGAAGATTCTCTTTTACGCAGTGGCCTATGGGATATTTCTGATTGACTCGCTCTTTGATTTATTCCGGGCCGAAACTGACCTGAAGATAAAGCAGCTGAAACCTGCTACCCTCACATGGTTTGCAGAGAAGATCAAAACATTCCAGTATGGTTATAACGTAGTACCTGAAACAGACTACTACGATAATACCGGGCTGACAGAAGCGCAGATAACAGCGAGCAAGGTTATTAAATATGCGGCAGCAACCGAGCAGAATTTCAGCAACGGAAGGTTTGGGGTTCGCATCAAAGTTGCCGGAGAAGATGGAAGCGGAAACCGGCAGAAGCTGCCCGATATTGAACGGGATGCAGCCAGGGAATTTTTGAAGCGGTTTAAACCGGCAGGTACTTATTGTGAGCTGACAACTGATGATCCTGATTATTTGAAGCTGGGATTAAAAGTTTACTACAATCCGCTGGTGCTTGATGCAAACGGACAAAGGCTTGATGGAACAAATACCAGGCCCCTGCAGGATGCCATCACAAACCACTTGAAGAACCTGCCTTTTAACGGTAGGTTCAACCTAACGGCCCTGGTGGATGCTATGCAGGCGGTTGATGGAGTGAGTGATCCGAGGATCACATCCGCACAAACAAAATATGCTTTATTGCCCTACCAGGCAGTGAATGATGAAGTGATTCCGGATGCAGGATATTTAAAGATTTATAACGAGAACACTGACTTAACGATACAATGGGTACCGAAGAGTGGCGTATAATAGTTATGATATTAATTTTTACAGGCTGGGCGAATGGCTTACTCCCAGGTGGCTGAGGAAGGAAACATTCCTGATCATCCTGAAGGCGTGCCTATACCCATTAGTTCTTATACATAATGCTTTTATACGGTACCGGGATGCGAAGATTTACGAGATCAATATGAATTACCAGGTGTGTTACCTGGAGGCATTTCTAAATGATCGTTTCGATTTTACACAGCGCAGAATTTACATAGAGGATGCCGATACAGAGGAGGGTACCTTCCTTTATATGCGGGCAGAAGATAACCCGGTTTATTTGTTTCTGAGATCAGAAGATGACCCTGCATATCTCTTCCTCCGGGGGGAGACGGGCGGTGATCTCAGTTATGATTTCATTGTGTGGGTGCCGGTAGGTTTAGTTTTCGACCAGGATGAAATGAGAGCCATGATAGCAACAAAGCTATGTGGCAAACGATACACTATACAATTATTCTGATGAACAGATGAACAGGAGAATAGACTTTACCAAATTAGGCGGCTATCCGCTGGCGCAGGAAGACCTGGACTGGATGCAAACCAGTTATCGGGTCGCATTGTCCGCATTGGCCAATATGGTGGGTGACAAGGTGATATTGTATGGGATGGTAGAAGGCGGGGGAGCTGTTACGGCCGGATGGATTTCTATTGGCGGTGAACTGGTGCCATTTTCAGCGGGTATAATCGGAACCGGTGAATTCACTATTGTGGAGACAGTGACACCGCTGACATTCAATGATGGAAACTCTAAGGATGTTCTTTTTGAAAGGGTCGCTCAGTTCAGTGCAGGCGGGGCGTATCAGTATAGCGATCTGAAACGAATTGACACCCTGAAGCTGGGCCTTGTGCCAAAAGGACTGATAAGTATGTGGAGCGGGTTGATTGCTGAAATACCAACAGGCTGGGCCTTGTGTGATGGCGCAAATGGTACCCCCAATTTGTCCGGCAGGTTCATAGCTGGATATGATGCAGGCGATGCCGACTATAACGCTATTGGTGATACTGGCGGGGCCAAAACCGTAACACTTATTGCCAACCAGCAAGGGAAGCTGAATGCGAGGGCAATGGTGGACGATATAGGCGGTGGGACAGCATCAGTAATTGCCAGGCTTGAACTGGGAGGAATTGAAATATCCCGTAACGGTGGAAGTAATCAAAGCAGCTGGGGCAGCAGCATACAGGCACCCCTTAGCGATGCGGCGGCATCGCATGAAAACAGGCCACCGTATTACACACTTGCCTACATCATTAAACTTTAAACATTGGCAAACAGAGATACAGTAAAACCGTGGTTCGAAACAGGCGACAAGCCTACGCAGGCGCAGTTCTGGCAGTTCTTCGATTGGGTTCGGTTCCTGGATGATCCTATCGCTATGGCCGAAGTTACAGGGCTGGTGAATGCACTACTTGGCAAGGTGAACACATCTGATTATGAAGGTCAGTTGATCGCTTACGATGGCCCGGCAATCTATACAATACCTGCCGGTTACCTACTGGAGAAGATCATCCCATACTATGGCGGTGCCGGTGAAATGCAGATCAGTATTGTA
>JBQTHS010000084.1:0-11665 GCA_052389635.1 Bacteroidota bacterium
TGGTGGTTTCCGCCCTTTTCTGCAAACCTGTACTGGAAGGGAATGTGCTGAACCAGCATGATAATGTGGGTTGGAAAGGTATGGCTCAAAATGCGTTTGAATATAAAGACAAGAATGGCCATTTCCCGCTCTGGAACCCCAATCTTTTCAGCGGCATGCCCAACTACCAGGTGGCCATAGAAGGGAAAAGCATTCTTCCGGATATGACCAAAATACTGACACTGGGGATGCCCAAACCCATCAACTTTTTCTTCCTTGCCTGCATCTGCTTTTATATTCTTTGCCTTTCATTACGTATCAGACCGGTCATCGGTATGCTTGGGGCATTGGCATATGCTTTTTCCACTTACAACCCCGTTATCGTTTCGGCCGGGCATGATACCCAAATGCTGGCTACCGCATTTATGCCGCTGCTGCTTGCAGGCATCATCAATATCTATGAAAAAAAGTACTGGCTGGGCTTTGCAATAACAACTTTTGCCGCCTATCAGCAGATCGGCGTCAATCACCTGCAGGTAACCTATTACTTCTTCTTAATTGCATTGCTGATAACTATACCCTACCTGGTTAAATGGATCAAAGAAAAAGACTGGAAACATATCGGCCTTGCAGGAGGCCTTACCATCATTTCGGCGCTTATCGGTGTGGCAGGCAATGCAATGGTGCTGAAAACAACTTCTGAATACACTAAATATACCATGCGGGGCGGAAAAGAAATTGAAATACTGGGCGACACGGTAAAAGCAACGAAAACAAAAGGCCTTGATACAGCCTATGCATTTGAATACAGCGTGGGCCGCGGGGAAACGGTCACATTCATCATGCCCAATGCTTTTGGCGGCTACAGCAGCAATTATGCTGATGAAAAATCCCATGTGGTAAAAAAACTCGTTGACAAAGGTGTGGCGGAGGGCAATGCCGAACAGGTAGCCCTGAGCATGCCTGCTTACTGGGGAAAACTTTACACCTCCGGCCCCGCCTATCTCGGCGTTATCATCTGTCTTTTAGGATTGATTGGTTTTGTAATGATTAAGAACCCCATCCGCTGGGGTTTGCTGGCGGCCACCCTTTTAGGTATATTGATGTCATGGGGCAAGTATATGCCCGGCTTCAACACATTTTTGTTTGAACATTTGCCGCTGTATAACAAGTTCAGGTCCCCTGCTTTCTCACAGGTGATCCCGCAGCTGACGGTCGGTATCAGCGCTGTGCTGGCACTTCAGCAAATATTGTTTGGAGGTAAACTCACTAAACAGGATTTTAAAAAGATATTATACACAGCAACCGGCCTGTTGGCTCTCCTCGGCATCATGTACATGACCATGAGCTACAGTTCACCGTTTGACAGGGAGATATCTCAAAGCATTTCTCAGCAGGCCCAGAATGAATCGTTGGGCCGGGCCGTGATATCGGGCCTGGTTGCAGACAGAAAAGCATTGTTCGGGGGGCAATTGCTGAGAGCCCTTGGTCTTTCATTGCTTGCACTGGCTGTTCTCTTCTTTTATTTCAAAAACAGGATGAGTGGTTTTATTACTTCGATTACCCTCCTTGTTATCAGCACACTGGAAATCACCATAACAAGCCATATGTATTTCAGCAATGACAAAGGCCCGAATGAGAACAAGCAGGATAAGCTTTTTGTTCCGGCTGATGAATATGATAGCAGTAATTTCGGGAAGACCGGAATTGACGATGAGATACTGAAAGACAAAGACCCGAACTTCCGGGTGTTTAACATGGTGGGCACCTCTTCCGGCAGCACTTTCAGCGAATCCCGCACATCCTATTATCATAAATCAGTTGGCGGCTATCATCCTGCCAAGCTGCGCATTTACCAGGACATTATTGAAAAATACCTTTCAGCAAAGCCCAGCCCCGGTGTGCTGAATATGCTCAATACGAAATATATAATAGTACAGGATCCGCAGTCCGGGCAGCCCGGTCTGATCACCAATCCTGATGCATTCGGTCCCTGCTGGCTGGTAAAGAATGTGCAGTTAGCAGATGACAGGGTGGCGTCTATAAAAGCAATTGGCAACACAAATCTTAAGGATACTGCTATCGTCGAAAAATCATTCTCCGGCATAGTAACACAACCTCAGTGGGATTCATCTGCCAGCATCAGCATGACAAAGTATGATCCTGATGCCATTGAGTACGAAGTAAAAAGCAACGGTCCGCAATTTGCCGTTTTTAGCGAAACATATTATCCCCTTGGCTGGAATGCTTATCTCGATGGAAAGAAAACTGAATATGTCAATGTGAATTATATCCTGAGAGGAATGTCTGTCCCTGCCGGCAAGCACAACATAAAATTTGTTTTTGAACCTGCTTCCGTAAAAAAAGGTAAATCAATTATGTTCATGGCTTCCATTGCAGTGTTGCTGGCATTGCTCGGCGGCCTGTTCATGCATTTCAGGAAATATTTTCAAAAAGCAGGTACGTCACCGGCATAACAGCGCATGAAGAAGGTTCTTGTAATAGCGCCTTATGCCTACTTACCGTATTTCTCCGGCGGGCAAAAATTTATTGCGCAGTTTCTTTATCATCTTGGAAAGGAAACAGATCTGACTGTTATAACCGTAGCAGAAAATGATTTCTCACTGGCGGGGACTTATATTACGATTCCGCTGCTCAAAAAGTCTTTCGCCAGGTATTATGACTTCAGCCTGGTAAAAAAAATAACTCGCCTTGTAAAGCAGGGTGGATTTGATACCATCATCTGGGAGCACCCTTATTATGCATGGCTGGCTTTTCGTATCCGCAAAAGAACAGGTGTCAGGACAATCATACATACTCACAACATCGAATACAAGCGTTTCAAAAGCACCGGCAGGTGGTGGTGGCCCTTGCTGAAATGGTATGAGAGAGGATGTTTCCGAAAAGCAGACGGGATATTTTTTATCACCCCGGAGGATAAGAATTTTGCCATTGCTGATTGGAAGATCCCTGAATCAAAATGTTTTGATCTTCCCTTTGGGTTAGAGATAAGTCAATACCCGGATGACCGGTCCCGGTGCAAAGAAGAGATTTGCCGCCGGCATGGCATCCCTGCCGGCTCAGCCATTTTATATTTCAACGGGCTGCTGAATTACAAACCCAACCTGGATGCACTTAAAACAATACTGGAAAAGATAAATCCCCTGCTTTTGACTAAAGAGGAGTTCAGGTATAAAATAATCATTAGCGGCAAAGGGTTGCCCGATGATATGAAACAGCTAAAGGCTTATGCTGACAAAAATATTATCTATGCAGGATTTGTGGAGGATATTGAAGCATATTACAAGGCCGCAGATATACTGCTGAACCCTGTACAGAGCGGCGGAGGTATTAAAACCAAAATGGTGGAAGCTATTGCCTGCGGGACTGCTGTTATTTCAACTCAAAGCGGAGCTGCCGGTATGGACAAAACTGTAAGCGGAAATAAACTGGCAGTGGTGAATGATAGTGACTGGAAGGGGTTTACAGAAAAAATTGGTGAAACCGTCAGCGAGGGTGAACAAATAACCCCGCAGGCATTTTATCAAAAATACAACTGGCAAAGCATCACCAGGAAAATTGTGGCGACCGCTATTTAATCAGTTTACCGGTGACCCTGTAATAAAGGGATTTGATGAAATTCCGGGTTGATTCCTTGCCGGCATAAATCATCTTAAAACAGTTATAGTACAGACCTTTCCCCTTCCGCAACAGCATTATCTCCAGCTCATGCTTCATCATCGTTTTTCGCAATGCCAGTTGCTTTGATAAGCCGGTGCTGCCGCTGTTAATATGTATGATAGTGGTGCCTGCATAGAAAATAACCCGGTATCCCAGCCGTTTTATCTGTTCGCACCAAAGCTGGTCTTCTCCATACATAAAAAAACGGTCATCCAGTTTCTGCCCGGGTAATTGCACATGTATTTTGCGGGGGAAAAGAAAAAAAGCCCCGTTCAGCCAGTCACAAGCCATATTCTCATCATGCCGGAAATATTTCCCCAGCATCCGCTTCGCCCGGCTGCGGTAAGGCATCAGCCAGGGGACAAACCTGAAAAGATCAAGCAATTCCCAGCTGACGCTGCGGAAACGCCGGGCTGTATATTGTATCCGGCCATCGGGGAAGGTCATGCGGCAGCCGGCTGCTCCTGCTTCAGAATGATTTTTTAAATATTCAACTGACTTTGATATACTGTCTTCCTGCAGAATGGTATCACTGTTCAGCAGCAGAATATAATCACCCGTTGATTGTTCAATACCCAGGTTGTTTCCATAAGCAAACCCTCCGTTAGTTTTACTTTTCACCAGTTTGATGCCAGGGAATTCTTGCAAAAAATTCTCCGCATCACCTTCGGCGGAAGCATTATCAACCAGGATGATTTCATAGTCCGCCGCTCTTGTTTCCTGTATCACCGAACGGATGCAATGGCTGGTCAGGTTGAAAGTATTGTAATTGATTATTATAACAGAAACCTTCATTCTCAGTTGGCGTAAAATGGCTTAATATTGCAGCTTTAAATCCGGTAAAATTAATGTATAAGGAAATTACCCGTTGCAGGATAAGCGGCAGCAGCAATTTAGTAAATGTATTATCATTAGGCGAACAATATTTAACCGGTGTTTTTCCCACCTCAAAAGAACAGGCTGTAACAAAGGGACCGGTTGACATGGTTTGGTGCCCGGACAGCGGATTAGTGCAAATGAAGCAATCCTACAGCCTTGGTGAAATGTACGGCGATAACTATGGTTATCGTTCGGGGTTGAACCAGAGCATGGTCAATCACCTGCAGAACAAAGTGAATATGCTGCTTCGTAAAGTGCAGGCATCCCCCAACGATATTATCCTGGATATTGGTAGTAATGATGCTACTTCCTTAAAGTGTTATCCTTCTTATCTGCGGCGGATTGGTATAGATCCCACAGGGAATAAGTTCAAAGAACATTATACCGATGATATTTCATTGGTGCCCGATTTTTTTACCGCAGATAATTTCAGAAAAATATTTCCCAATGAAAAGGCAAAGATTATTACTTCCGTTGCCATGTTTTATGACCTGGAAGACCCGGTACAATTTGCAACTGATATAGAATCTGTGCTCGCCGATAACGGTATTTGGCATTTTGAACAGAGCTACCTTCCTTCCATGCTACGCACCAATTCATATGATACGATCTGCCAGGAACACCTTGAGTATTACTCACTGATAGCTGTTAAATACATACTTGAAAAAGCTAACCTGAGAATTATAGATATAGAACTCAATGACATCAACGGGGGAAGCTTTGCCGTAACTGCAGCCAAAAAGAATTCAGCTCATGTGGCCAATAATGCGGTCATCAACTGGATGCTGGAAGAAGAAGAAAAAATGGGATTGAATACAGAAAAACTTTACCGTGAATTTGCTGAAAGAGTTGTTGAACACCGGAGCAGTCTGCTGAACCTGCTGGACAAACTGAAAAATGACGGTAAAAAAATAATAGGCTACGGCGCTTCTACCAAAGGCAATGTGCTGTTGCAATATGGTAATATCAGTACCCAGTACCTCGATTGCATTGCTGAAGTAAATGAACAAAAATTTGGCGTTTATACTCCCGGCACTCTTATCCCAATCGTTTCCGAGGCAGAAGCAAAAGAGATGAAACCTGATTATTTATTCGTATTGCCCTGGCACTTCCGAAATAATATCCTGGGAAGGGAATCAGCATTCAGGGCAGCCGGGGGGAAATTTATTTTCCCGTTACCGTTTATTGAAATAGTGTAAAACTTAAGACCTGGGGAGTATTAAATAATTAACCCCTAATATTATTTCCTGGAATTTGTAATTGACTGATTCAACGAATTCAACATAGTCATTAAAAGTAGTTTGATATACATCCTGCATATGCTGCGTATATTCAAAAATTACCGGCATTTTATTTCTTAGTATTGTTTCTCTGGCTCCTTTTAATGCAAAAATATCTGCTCCCTCGATATCAATCTTCATAAAGCTGATTGGTTCTTTAATATGTAAACTATCAATAGTAATGGTTTCTACCGGGATACCCCTTTTATTAGTGTAAACAGAATTTCCACTATAAGGTGCCGGGCTATCCATATCTGGTTCAGGGAAAAATAAGGTATCCCCATTTTTATGCCATACAGCTTTTTCAAATAAGTAAATATTGGAACAATTATTTGCCAAAATGTTTTTAGTCAAAAATTGTACACAAAATTTTGGGCCTCAAATGAGTAAACTTTCCCTCCATTTCCAGCTAATTTCGAGAATTCAATACTCATTTGACCAAAATTGGCGCCTATGTCTAAAACAGCAGTATCTTTTCTGATAAACTTTTTTGCTGTATTAATTATTTCCGGCTCAAAAATTCTTCCTCTTACAAGCATATTTGCTACAGCATCTTTTTCCAGGCCTCTTACTGGCAAATAATACTTTCCAATTGGTGTATCACAATAATAAATGGTCTTATCCGTTGAAAGATTCGGATACTTATCCCCAATAAAAGGCTGTTTAACTATTTCATACCCCCTCCTGTTGAGGAAATGTCTTACCAGTTCTTTCATCATTTGCTGTTTGTATAAAATTATTCCATTGCCCCGGTATGTGCTTATTTTATCTTATTATTGTAATAAGTCAATGGAATTGAAAGGATTATTTATAAATACGGAAAAAGCCGTTTGCAGTATCCATGAATCGGGACTAATGGTTTTTAATTGCATTAAAGATTCCGGGCAATTCTGTATAGAATATTTGGAGCTCAACAAAAACGATCTGAGTATCCCCGGAGGGTATGACTTTTACCTGTTCAATTATCATTTTTCCACAACAGGCTGGCTGGATACAAAAAGTATTAAAAAATTACCCGGACTTAAGGGAACCCTTGTACTGGAAATTTTACCTAACGATCCTTTTGTTTACTGCTCCCCTTTTCATTTTGATTTTTATTGTGTGCTTGACCCCTCCATGACTTTAAAACATAAAAAAGTATTTTCTTTTCCCCGTCCCCTTGATAAGTATACAGGTTTACTATCAACAAAAGAAAATGAAATCCCTATTATCGGAAGTTTTGGTTTCGCAACCAAAGGAAAAGGATTTGAACATGTTGTGCAGGCGGTAAATAAGGAATTTGATAAAGCTGTCGTTCGCATAAACATACCACATGGCAGTTATACAGACCCCAGCCATCAATATGCACAGCAACTAGCTGATCAATGTATGGCTATTGCAAAAAACGGAATTGAAGTCATCATTACGCATAATTTCATGAGTAAAAATGACCTCATTTATTGGTGCAGTCAGAATACATTGAATTGTTTTCTTTACGACCGTAAGATGCCAGGGCTTGCGGCTACTACTGATCAGGCTATCAGCAGCGAAAGACCCCTGGCTGTTTCTGACAATTCAACCTTCAGGCATGTGACTAAATACCTGCAGCCTTATCCTAAAATGAAATTGAAAGAATCAATTCTGTCATCAGCCCCGGTAGTAAAACAAATAAAAGAAGAATGGTCACAGAACAGCTTTAGGCTCCGGTTTGAAAAAATGATTGCTGAAATAACTGAAAACATGGATGTGAAAATAAACAGGACTTATCCTGTAAAATTAACCTTGCTTCATAAGCAATCTTTTCGGTATAAATTTGACAAATATTACAGGAGACTAATAAGGTTATATTATAAATCACCCTTCTATGCGGCTTTTCATTGAAAAAGTTTTTCGAAAAATTTACAGCGGCTATTTATTCCCTTATTCAAGGATAAGCTATTCACAAAATGGGGAAGACGTTATTATTAAAGATCTGTTCTCCAGCCTCGGTATCCGGCAGCCAACTTATCTTGATATTGGGGCTAATGATCCCTTCCTGATCAGTAACACCTACCTCTCTTATTCAAAAGGAAGCAAAGGTGTTTGTGTAGAACCAAATCTTTATTTGTTTAATAAATTCAAACGAAACAGGAAAAGGGATACTTGTATCAATGCAGGCATCGCTTTTGATGAAAAAACAGAAGCTGATTTTTATCAATTCCCTCAGGAAGCAAACGGACTTGGCACCTTCTCAAAACAAGATGCAGCATTCTGGGAAACTACGGGAAATGATAAGATCGGCAAATACAAAGTGGAGTCAGTTATAAAAACACCGCTTGTCAATATCAATGAAATCATGCGGCAATACTTTTCACCCCATCCCAATTTTATTTCCCTTGATGTTGAAGGATTAGATTTGGCTATACTACAGACTATTGATTTTGTAAAATATAAACCGGAAGTATTTTGTGTGGAAACGCTGGGCTACAATGCTGATAACACTGAAACAAAAAACAACCAGCTAATAAGCTTTTTGGAAGGCAAAGGCTATTTTGTCTATGCAGACACTTATATCAACACTATATTTTGCAGGAAAGAAGTTTACAAGGCTCTGAAATAATTATCCCGGCCTTTTTGTTCTGATATAATTTCGTAAAATAAAATTTTTCACTACCCGGAATGATTTTCCAAATTTTCCCCTGCGGAAAAACATAAAGCTATATTTTACTAAAGACAAAAAACAAGGTCTTAGCTTCTGATGATACTTTATTCTATTGGCAGCAATTCCATTCTTTAAAACTGAACTGATTAAATCAACTGCTTTATCAGCATTACTATTTGTCGTTTCAATAATATTGGATGCATCCAGCCCCCAAAACTGATGGTCATAAGACACGGAAGCAAACTTAAACCCAATTCCCCGCCTCAAAAACTGTATCATGGGCAACCTCTTTGCCTGGTCCGTTGTTGCCATCCAGGTAATGCCGCTGGAGCAGCCAACCAGCAAAGAGCAATACTTTGTCAGCTCTGCATTCTCCCGGAGAGTAAGCTGACTGGCAGTGGTAATCCCCGGGTGAGGGTTTTCAAGCTGAAGATGTGTGGAAATGATTATGAAAAGGTTTTCGTGCCGGTCAGCAAGTTTTTCGGCGACCTCCACCGCCCAGGCAACTGTTACAAATGACTGACCGCTTAAAGCAGAACATTCAAAAAGGATAACCTGCTTATATTTCTGCAAACTGTATTTGTCTGCAAAATCCTTCACCCTCAGCACTTCCTCTTCCTTTAACCGTATAACAGGTCTTGCATCAACTGTTACGGGGAAAGGATACGCATTGTAAATAGTTCCTCTTGTGGTGCCGTCATATTGATGGACATTTGAGGGATAAATCTGTGTAAAAAAAACTTCATTGAATTCACCTGCTCCCTTTTTAGCCAAAGCCAGTTGCCGGAAGGAAAACCAGTCTTCTTTCAGGGCAGCCAGCTTTGAACTCACCTGTACTTCCCATATCGCATCAATATCAGGGTTATTCTCAATTACCTGCCTGCAAAGATTGCTTATCGCCCAGGTAAGATGACAGCCGGGAAAATCTTTTTTTATCTGCTTCGCCAAAACTGTGGCCATCAGGCAGTCCCCGTTGGAAACCAGCATACCCAGCAATATTTTTTTTGGAGTTTCCTGCATCACTGTTCAGTGTGAGGTTTAAGCATCAGTTCAGCCAGTTCATCAATGCCTGTTTCAGCCTGCCAGCCGGTTTTATTGATGGCAGAAGGGTTACTGACCAGCTTTTTGAAATCTTCTGTATAATTACTGTCAGGCTGCACATAATCCTTCCAGTTTTTACCAACTGATGAAAAACAAAGCTCAAGCCATTTCTCAATCCGATAAGCTTTGCCGGTGCCGATACATGCCTCAAACAGGTCTTCCTGCTGCAGCAGATGAAAAATTCCTTTTGCAATATCACCGGCAAATCCAAATTCTTTTCCCACAGCCACATCCCCGATCACAAGAGAGGGTTTTTCTCCCCTGCCTGCTGCTATGGCAGCATCCGCAATTCTGCGGTTCAGGTGCCGGGCTGTTCTGCGGGGACTGTCATGATGAAACAGGTATCCTGCATATACCTTAACGCTCCTGCTCCGGTAATACCTGCCTGCATAAACTGACTGGATGCGGGCAAGTGAATAAGCATCCCCTGCAAGAAAAGGGGTCTGTTCGCTGATGGGTTTCCCGCTGTTTTCAAACTGCAGGCCACTCCCGGTAATAAATACTTTTGAAGCCGGCGAATATTGCAACACCGTCTCAAGAATATTCAATGTACCGGCAACAATGGTTGACTGGTGTTCAAAAATTAATTCATGATCAGTTTTTGAATTAGCAGCGAGATGAAAGATATAGTCAGGTTTTAATGATTTAATCAGTCCTTCTGTAAATTCTCTGTTGCCCACATCACCCTGCAGCCACTGACCCGGGGAACGGGAAACACCTGTTGTCCTGACCCCTCTCTGCTGCAGCAACTGACCGAGGTAAAACCCATCCTGTCCGTTAACACCAAAAATGATTGCTTTGGGCATACTGTTAATTTCCGGTGATCATTGACTGAAACTGGCGGTCAATAGCATCAATACATTTGTTTCTTTCCAGGTTAAGCACCGCCAGCCGTTTTACAACAGCATCTTTCTGTTCGGCTGCCACATTTCCAAAATCATATACTTTTTCCTGTTCATGCCACAGATCGCAGTTTACTTTGGCCAGCTCGGCAAATACCTGCCCGATGCTTCCGGCAATGTCCCGGGTTTCATTTCCTTCTTTTTTGAACACCTTGTTGGCCGAAAAAGTCAACCTCTCCGGAAAAATATCCCCCGCAACAGCTGCCGCCACAAACTCATTGATCTCTGCCTGCAACTGCTGTTCCTGGCTGCCGAGGCTTTGCAGCCGGGCCCCGTCCTCCGTATGATATTGTTTCAGCTTGACGATGGTAAGCTTGTCACACAGTGAGCCTAAAGTTTCAGCCATAGCGCATTATATTTATTGCTGTGCAAACTTAACAGCAAATATAGTATGGCGCAAAATTGTATTTTTGCCCGCATTACATTAAAAACAGGAAATGAAAAAAAAGGCATTAATAACAGGTATCACCGGGCAGGATGGCGCATATCTTGCAGAATTGCTTTTAAGCAAAGGATATGAAGTGCATGGAATAAGAAGAAGGGCCTCGCTGATCAATACAGACAGGATTGATCACCTCTACAGGGATATTCATGAAGATAATGTAAACCTGTTCCTGCATTATGGGGATCTGACCGATTCCGCAGGCATCCTGCACATTATCCAAAAGGTGCAGCCGGATGAGATATATAATCTCGGAGCCATGAGTCATGTGCATATCAGTTTTCAAACCCCTGAATATACAGCCAATGTGGACGGGCTGGGTTCACTCAGGATACTCGAAGCTGTCCGCATCCTGGGGCTGGAGAAAAAAACAAAAATTTACCAGGCATCCACATCGGAGCTCTACGGCAAGGCCCAGGCCATTCCGCAAAATGAAACCACACCTTTTTATCCCCGTTCTCCATATGGCGTGGCCAAACTGTATGCTTACTGGATAACCTTGAACTACCGGGAAGCCTATGGCATGTATGCCTGCAACGGTATCCTGTTCAACCATGAAAGCCCCGTCCGCGGCGAAACTTTTGTAACCCGGAAAATAACAAGGGCAGTGTCACAAATTGCGCTGAAGAAAAAAAACACACTTTACCTCGGTAACCTGAATGCCCAAAGGGATTGGGGCCACGCAAGGGACTATGTAGATGCGATGTGGAGGATATTGCAGCAGGAGAAACCGGAAGATTTTGTAATCGCTACCGGCATCACTACCACGGTCAGGGATTTT
>JBQTHS010000085.1:0-18190 GCA_052389635.1 Bacteroidota bacterium
CAAACAGGTGGAAGCAACGTTTCGGCAGACAGCCTTGGTTTTTATCTCACTGATCTCAGCATGATTGATACAAAAGGAAAAACATTCAATACCGGGGATGGTAAATTGGCCTCAAAACTCCGGCATATTTCAATTGGAAAAAAAGAGAATGAACCGGTGACCTGGAAAGCAACTGTCAGCAGTTTTGATGCTGAAGATATTCAGCTTGATAGTATGGGAAGAAAAAGAGGCAAATTAACGCTGAACAGCGCAGCAGTAAAGGAATTCCATATCAGCTCGGTAACTATAAATAACCTGCAGCAACTGGCAGCCGCTAACTCTTCGTTCCTGCTCAGCCGGTTTACCGGTCAATATTCGAATGCCGGCTCCCGGTTCCGCTGGTACAATGCCGGCTTTGACCGTAACAGCAACAGTTTCTCCCTGGATTCTTTCTCCTTCAGGCCTGTATTGGAAAAAGATTCATTTCTCATCAGCAAACAATACCAGACAGACTATATCCGGGCCGGAACCGGCGCTGTGCGGATTGCCCCCGTGGACCTGGATGCTTTGATCAGGGACAGCACACTCAATATTAAAAAAGTGTTGGTCAACGATGCTTACTTCACCGATTACAAAGACAAGAGCCTGCCATTCAATCCGGGTATCATCAAACCGCTGCCGGTGAGCATGATCAAAAAAATTCCGGTTAAACTGGCCATTGACAGCATACAACTCAGTAATGCCGGTGTTGAATACACTGAAGTGAATGAAAAAAATAAACTGGCAGGCACCATCCCTGTTGCCCGGATGTCTGTTCAGCTTTTCAACCTGAAAAATTATAACCTCAAAGATGAGGACAGTTTCACCATACGGGCGGTGGGTTACCTGATGGATTCCGTATGGACAAGGCTGCGGGTAAAAGAATCTTATACAGATTCCCTCGGCGGTTTCCTGATGACACTGCGGATGAAGCCCGGCGACCTGACCGTACTGAACAGCGCCCTGGTACCACTTGTATCCATCAAACTTATATCGGGAAAGCTGCTGGACACCCTCGAAATGAGGGCCATTGGCCGTGAGTACCTCGCACTGGGCGAAATGAAAATGTTCTATGAAGACCTGAAAATACAATTGTTGAAGAACGGGCAGGAGATCAAAAGACCATTCATGACAAAACTGGTCTCCTTCCTGGCCAATACGTTTGTTATTAAAACAAACAACAAGTTGCAAAAAGGAAATGTATTCTTCATCCGCCGCCGGGACAGGTCAGCCATTAACTATCTCATTAGAATAGCCATGAGCGGTATGGCCAGCAGTGTGGGCGCCAAAAGCAATAAGAAGATGATGCGGCAGTACCGGAAAGAACTGGACAAAAGAGGGCTGCCTCCGGTTGATCTTTAGTAACTGACAGATTTTGGTGCTGAGTGATTAAAGAGATTTTTTTTATCAAAAGGGATAAATAGAATAGAAAGATTTCAGTATCTTAAAGTATAATTACCCCTTATCCCCGCCATGCCATCATTTGTAAACAAATCGGCCTGCCTGCTTTGTATATTTCTTTTCGCAGTACTGACCGCCCAATCCCAGACCCAGGAAGATTTTGACAAAAAACTGACCGAGATCTATACGGTTAATGCCGCTGATAAGAAGAAAGCCCTGGCCCTTTCCAAAGAACTCTATAATGTGGCGGAAAAGAAAAAAGAACTGCAGACCATCACCAACTACTATATGCTGAAGAATCTGTTTGAAAATATAACAGTAGATGCTGCGCTGGCGAAAACCTGTGCGGAAAAAGCCGACCGGCTGACAAGGGAGTCTGTGGGCAAGGAAGTGCCAAAAGCTGATTACGGAAGCGACAGTATGAATCTCTGGTACAATACCCTTTATCCCGGGCTGTACGAAACAAAGGATCCGGACAATGCCAAAAAAGCCCTCGCTTTCTTAGACAAATACAGTTCCTTCCGGTCTTTTGCCAACTATACCGGCATCGCCTATGCATTTGAACGGAACGGTGATTTTGAAAATGCCAGGAAGTATTATGTACACTCCCTGACCCTTACGGGTGATGAAAAGAACGAGCATGTTTCCTACCTCTATTACATTCTCTTCCTCACCAAGTCAGGTGATTACCTGAAAGCGGAAGAGCTGATAAAAAAGATCGAGGGGCTGGCCCTTACGGCTTCTTCGGATATACTAAAGATGTCTTACCGCAACGAGGCCTTATCGGCCCATACCTTGTATTATTATTATATCGGCGATTATGAATCTTATGTGAAATCTTCAGAGACACAGAATAAGGAGCTGGCTAAAATTTATGCGACCTACAAAATGCCCTGCACCGGGCAGGAAAACATAAGGCTTACCAATGCGGCCGTGGCCAGTGAATTCCTGAAGGATTATAATGCAGCAGAGAGATACTGGAAAAGCCGTGATTCCGCCTACACTGCCTGGATCAAATGTCAGAAAGAGCAATATCCCAACCTGAAGCTCTTTGATTTTTCTATGTGGCCGGTCTTTTTGCTGAAGAGAGGAAAAGATAAACTGGTTCCCCGCCCTCTTGAATATTACATCAAAGAATCAGACACCTATTACAACAGTTTTGACCAATATGCCGATATGAGCATCCGGTTTTACCAGGCTAACCACCTCGCTTTCCTCCGATCACCCAAATACAAACCCATTTTTCTGCCGATACTCGACCGGATACGAAATACAAAAGATTTCCGGGAATCCACCCGGCCGTTTACGGACTATGCTTACTTCCTGATGCGGGATCGCAACTGGAATGAATCTAAAAACATTTACAAAGAACTTTATACACTCAATAGCGGCTGGATTAATGACATCATTTTTACTTTCGGCGAAAAAGCCTTTGTCACTTACTACAATGCCAAACTGAAAGATGGCTATGAAAATTTTCACAGCTTTGTAAAAGCTGCAAAAGATAAACAACCGGCCTTATTTCCGGAATTGTCCGCACAGGCATACAATAACCTGCTTTTCACCAAATCCATCTCGCTGCAGGGAACCAAAAAAAGAAAAGAAGCTTTTATCAAAAGCAATGACCAGGCTACTATCCAACTATATGAGAGATGGTTAGACAAAAAGCAACAACTGATACGGGAATATTTCAAATCATCAGGCCCGGCCGGTGGCCCGCCCACTGCTGAAAAACCTGCACAACCAGATCTGAAAACCCTGCAGGACGAAGTGGCCGCTATGGAAAATCAGCTCACCACCCAGTCAAAAGATTATAAGAAGCTGCTGAAGATAACCCCGCCTGACTGGAAAGAAATACAGGCAAAGCTGAAAGAAGGCGAAGCAGCGGTGGAAATGATACGATTCCAGTGGAGGGATCAGGTATATTATTCCGACACGGCTTATTATGCTGCTTATATCATCACTAAAAACGACCCGCATCCCGATGTGGTGTACCTGCCCGGCGCTGCCGCCGACCTGGATAATAAATTCTATAAAAAATATAAGGATAACATCCGGTTCAGAATTGAAGACAAAGACTCCTATAACAATTACTGGAAAGCCATACAGGACAAATTAACCGGAATTAAAAAGGTTTATTTCTCTCCTGATGGCATTTATCATCTCATCAATATATCCACGCTGAAGAACCCACTCAGCAATAAATTTGTGCTGGATGAAACAGAGATCCATTCCACCACTTCCACCGGTGATATTGTTTTGGCTGCTGTGGCAAGAAAAGAAATCAGTACTGCCGTACTGATTGGCCGGCCAACTTACAAAACAACCACCGCTCCACCCTCAGTACCGCTTACGGATGAAACCACCCGTGCCTTTGTCAGCAGTTTCAGGGATGCGGATATCAAAGACCTGCCCGGCACTGAAGAAGAAGTGATGAGCATTAAAAAAGAAATGGAACAGGGCCGTATGAGTGTAAAGTATTACCTGAAAGAGCAGGCAACAGAAGATAAAGTATATCAGCTGCACAGTCCGGGCATTCTGCATATTGCCACACATGGCTATTGGTCAGGCACTGGTGATAATGCCACTGATGGCTACCGGGTATTTAATGCTATGGTGAACTCCGGCCTGTTGCTGGCCGGTGTGGTGAATTATTACAGCAGTGATGAATATCCTGATACTTACGACGGCATACTGACAGCTTATGAAGCACAGAACCTTGACCTGCAAAACACATCTCTCGTCATCTTATCTGCCTGCGAAACCACCCTGGGTTATCTGGATGCCGGTGAAGGGGTATATGGACTGCAAAGGGCCTTCCGTGCTGCCGGTGCAGGTAGTATCATGACCAGCCTCTGGAAAGTGGATGACAATGCCACCAAAGATTTCATGATCGCCTTTTACCAGCACTATTTAAAGACAAAAGACAAGGCGGCAGCATTTGCCACGGCGCAAAAGGCTATCAAGGAAAAATATATCCATCCTTATTTCTGGGGCGCTTTTGTCATGGCGGGGGAATGATGCCGGTCAGCCAAGAGGGAATGCCAGTTGCACCTTACATCCTTTGTCGGGTGATGAACTGATGGTAAGTTTTCCGCTGTGTGCTTCGGCCCGGCTGCGCATATTGATAAGACCGATGCCCTTGTTGTCAACAGAAGAAGGGTCGAAACCTTTTCCGTTATCACAGATTGAAAGGATAAGCTCTCCGTTCTTTTGCTTTGCTTCAATCGTTACTTCCGTGGCGCCGGCATACTTGATGATATTACTCGTTTGCTCCTGTATGATGCGGTAAATGGTCAGCTTTTCATCCGTATTCAGCCGCTGCTCCAGCGCATTCTCAAAATTCAAATCAACTTCCATGTCCTGTAATGCCCGCAGGTTGTGTACAATATCGCCGATGCTGTCCTTTAACCCGGCCGTGCTGATGCCCGGTGCGCTGAGCGACCTGGAGAGTTTCCGTATCTCATGCAGTGCCAGCAATTGGTATTCGATGGCCTTATCAAGCAGTGCACTTGCTTCATCCGGAGACCGCCTGGCTGTATCCATGTATAACTTGGCGCTCATCAGTATCTGGTTCACATTATCGTGCAGTTCCCGGCTGATTTTCGTTTTTTCCTGCTCCTGCGCCTGCAGCGCCGCCAGTGTAATGGCTTTTTGTTTTTGCTCCCGGCCCTTAGCCAGTTGTTCCTTCAGCATTTTTTCTTCTGTCACATCCCGGATGGAGCCCAGTATCCGCACCGGTTTGGAATCCCTGTAAAGGATGATACCTGAATCGCACAGTACTTTGTAGCTGCCGTCGGCATACTCAAAGCGGTATTCGTCCTCCCATTTTTCATTGTGCAGAAAAAGTTGTTCATCCAGCTTTCGTTTCACCCTTTCCTGATCATCAGGGTGAATCTTGTCAAACCACCAGTTCAGGTTGGCGCTAATCTGTTCCGGAGGATAACCTGAAAGCCTGTTGAAAGCATCACTCCTGTAAATGGTATTGGCGGCTATATCAAAATCCCAGATAGCATCAGAGGTCAGTTTGTTTACATAATAAAACCGTTCATTACTTTTCAGCAATTCTTTCTCGGTATTGACGAAATGGGTGATGTCTGAAAATGACACCACCGCGGCGTAGGGATCAAACTCTCCCGGTTTTATCAGTGCCTCCGAATTGACAGACAACCATACTAAGTTGCCACCGGGTTGCTCAATACCCATGATCACATTCCGCTGTGGAAAACCGGTTTGCAAACTTACCACGGCCGGAAACTGATGAACCGGAAATTCCGACCCGTCTGCCCGGATAGCTTTCCACGAAGGGCTGGCCACCACTTTGCCCAGTATTTCTTCCTCCGTAAGCCCCAGTATTTCTGCGCCCTTTTTATTGCAGGTAATGATCCTCCCCGTGGCGTCCATCATCACCACCCCGTGCGGAAGGGTATTCACCATTGCTTCAAATTTTATTTCGGACGCTTCTAATTGTTCTTCCTTATGTTTTATATCATTGATGATATGGCTGACGATCATGATGGCCACCGGTTCTTCTTTCTCGTTGATGATGTGGGTGGCGGTGGTCAGCAGGTCAAACTTCTGCCCGTCATACCGGCGATAACATATCTCACCACTCCAGAAACCATTTTGCTTCAGTGCATCCAGCATGCGGTCACGGCTGCTGCCGGTAAATTCAATATCTATAAGACTGAGCAGGTTTTTACCCATGGCGCCGGGGCGTCCGTGCATTTCTTCAGCCACCGCATTCCACCCGGTAATACTGAAATGAAGATCGGTCTGAATAACGGCATGATGATGTGAAGGGATATTGCTGCCCGCAGGGGCAGCCTTATGAATGACCGACAGGTAACTGGTCTTTACTGAACGTAAAGCATCGGGCTTGTTCATAGATATTGGCTTACAGTTGATATAAACGCCATTTTGAACAACGAATTGCACAAAACGCAGTAAAAAATAGAAATAATACCAGTAAACTGCAAAGTATAAATCCTTTTTATTTTCCCTCTTCGTAAAAGATACCCCTGAACTTCGGGTTTCTACTGCTTATTAATAATATACCATTACATCATCCGTCGTCGTAATGGGGCAGAATGGGACTGCGGCCGGGATACCCACTTTCCCAAAATCGCTTATCTTCGATTTCGAAATAGTTGCATAACTAACTAATTTCAGCGTATGTCAAAAAGAGTCATTAAGAAAGTGGCCGTTCTCGGAAGCGGTATTATGGGTTCCAGAATTGCCTGCCATTTTTCGGGTATTGGTTTGCAGGTCTTGTTATTGGACATTGTCCCCAAAGATGTTGCCGCAGATGCAAAGCCTGCTGAAAGAAACAAGATTGTCAACGATGCGTTAGCTGCTGCAATTAAGTCGAATCCCTCTCCCATATACCATAAAGATGTGACGAAGAAGATAACCACCGGCAATTTTGAAGACAACATGAAAGATATTGCCGGCTGCGACTGGGTGATTGAAGTGGTGGTGGAAAGATTAGACATCAAACAGAATGTTTTTGTACAGGTAGAAAAATACCGCAAACCCGGCACACTTATTACTTCGAACACTTCGGGTATCCCCATCCACATGATGGCGGAAGGCAGGAGTGATGATTTTAAAAAACATTTCTGCGGTACTCATTTTTTCAACCCGCCGCGGTATTTAAGATTGCTGGAAATTATACCCACCCCGCATACTGATCCTGCCATTGTAGATTTCCTGATGAGTTATGGTGATTTGTACCTGGGCAAAACAACGGTGCTTTGTAAAGACACTCCGGCATTTATTGCTAACCGTATTGGTGTATTTGGCATGATGGCCATCATGAATGTAAAAGAGAAACTGAAACTGAGTGTGGATGAAATTGATGCGCTTACCGGGCCCGTCATTGGCCGACCAAAATCCGCCACCTTCCGCACCGGTGATGTGGTGGGCCTGGATACACTGGTTAAAGTATCTAAAGGCGTTGCTGATAATTGTCCGGATGATGAGGCCAAAGACCAGTTTAATATTCCGGCATGGCTGGAAAAAATGATTACTAACAATTGGCTGGGTGATAAAACCGGGCAAGGGTTCTTTAAAAAGACAAAAGGCGCAGGCGGTGAAAAAGAAATTCTGACGCTGAACCTGGATACGATGGAATATGTTCCGAGAGTGAAACCGAAATTCGCCACTCTCGATGCGGCCAAACCCATTGATGATTTATATACCCGTCTGGAAATGCTGGTGGCCGGACAGGATAAGGCGGGTGAGTTTTACCGTTTGTTTCATTATGGTTTGTTTTCTTATATCTCCCACCGCATTCCTGAAATAAGTGATGAACTGTACCGGGTGGATGATGCTATGATGGCCGGCTTCGGTTGGGAGATCGGGGCTTTTGAAAGCTGGGATGTTTTAGGCGTTGCCAAAACAGCCGAAGCCATGAAAGCTGCCGGTTATAAGATAGCCGCATGGGTGGATGAGATGATCGCTGCAGGCAACAAATCATTCTACAAAGTAGAAAGCGGTAAAAAATATTGCTACGACCCCGCATCAAAAACTTATAAAGTGCTGCCCGGCGGTGAGGATTTTATCGTTATGAGTAATTACACTGACAAACAAATCTGGAAGAACGGAAGCTGCCGCCTCTATGATCTGGGTGACGATGTACTGGGGCTGCAATGGTTCACCAAAATGGGCAGTATTGGCGGTGATGTGTTAAGCGGTATCCAAACAGCAATAGATAAAGCAGAAAGAAGTTATAAAGGATTAGTGATTGCCAATGAAGGCCCAAACTTTTCTGCCGGCGCCAATGTCGGCATGATCTTCATGCTGGCCATTGACCAGGAATATGACGAACTGGATATGGCTATCCGTCTTTTCCAGAATACGATGATGCGGGCAAGATATTCATCTGTGCCTGTTGTTGTCGCTCCGCATGGCCTCGCATTAGGCGGTGCCTGCGAGTTGAGTTTACATGCTGATAAATGCTGCCCGGCTGCGGAAACATACACAGGATTGGTAGAATTGGGAGTGGGCCTGATACCCGGAGGTGGTGGCACCAAGGAATTTGTTTTGAGGGCCTCTGATGAAATGCATGAAGACGAGCCGGAAACCATTACCCTTAAAAATCGTTTTCTTTCTATTGCCACAGCAAAAGTTGCCACCTCAGCTCATGAAGGTTTTGGCCTGGGAGTTTACAGAAAGGGATTGGACGAAGTGGTGATGAACCAGGGTCGTCGTGTTGCTGAAGCTAAAAAATCAGTGATTGAAATTTTTAACAGCGGCTACACAGCTCCTGTTCAACGAAAAGATATTAAGGTGTTAGGTCAGTCTGCGCTCGGCGCTTTATATTCCGGTATCCATGCCATGAAGACGGCTAACTATGCCACTGAACATGATTCAGTAGTGGCAAAGAAACTGGCTTATGTGATGTGCGGCGGCGATTTAAGTGAACCCACATTGGTTTCTGAGCAATACTTACTTGATTTGGAAAGGGAAGCTTTCCTGTTTCTTTGCGGTGAGAAGAAAACACTGGAAAGGATACAGAGTGTGCTGAAAAGCGGCAGACCGGTAAGAAACTAACAGCTGATGCTGCTGTTTGGCCAGCTTTGATAATTAATCTTATCTTTAGTCAAACCATTAAATCATGCAGATAACCATTGCCGATTCTGCCGAAGACCGGGTAATCTACAATATTACCGACTGCACCAAAGAAGAAATAGACAACAAGCTCAACCTTTTCTTTTCTTCAGAAGGATATATATTGAAAAGCGCAGAAGGTGAGATCAGGACCTATGAAAAAGGTAACCGGGCTATGCGGATCATTTTTGGCGCTTTTTCCAAATACCACAAACAATCGGTTACTGTTAAGCAACAAGGCGAACTTTTTTCTCTTCTGCTGCACCGGGACTCCACCGGCATGTCGGGCGGACTGATCGGTATGAACCAGGTGAAAAAGGAGTTTGCACGTCTTCGGGAAGCTTTTGTCGCATATTTTAAATAGTTGTTTATGAAAAAACTATTCCTGTTAGCAGCTCTTTGTGCTGCTGTTATTACCGGCGGTGCTCAAAAAGATTTATCCGGCGTTTACGGTTACACCATGCCGCTTGAAAAAAAACAACCTCCCAAAGACAAAACTGCTATCCCCGGAGGGCAGCTGGTATTAATACGCATGGAGGATAATAAATACCGGTTCTGGCTGGATGTGCTGACCGGCCCCCCGGGTTATAACCGGGGCGAGACAGACGGCACCATCATCTTTGTGAACGATACCGCTTCTTTTGACAACACATTTGAAAATGCTGAAAACCCCTGCATACTAAAATTTAAACTCACCGGAAATATTATCAGCATCAACAGCCAGTCCACTTCCTTCAATTGCGGTTTTGGCAATGGGGTGAATGCCGATGGCGATTACCCAAGATTAAAGTCCCAACCGGTATTGGATAACAAATGGCTGAGAACAGAATACCCCGGCACCCCTATGGCAATGCCGGCTGATAATAAGACCGAGATCTTCCAGGATGAAAATTGCTTTGTTCCGTTCTCCCCCAAAAAGTATTTCATAAAGGGTGATTCTTTCCTCAGCATTGCTGAAACGGAGAAAAGTATTTACACGGAATACTTTCCTGCTGCCGGGAAATTCATCTGGGGATGGCTGAAGAAATCCGACATTCAAATAATACCCCCGAGATAACCCATGGGGTTAGCAGAAATTGCCGGCAGCCGGCTTATCATCTCTTCCCATATCATCATTTATGGCAATGCTGCAACACAGGAACTGACCGAAATGATGAAGGAAGAGATTGAAACGATGTGGAATGAACCGGAGGGAAGTTTAAAGTTGAACGGGTTAATGTTCAAAGTTGTCTTTTGTATCACAGCATCTTTTCAGCCCGGCATCAGTGATATTGATATTTACCAGAACCTTGACCCGAAGAACAATTACTTCCGCATCGAAGAGTTTGCTCACGGCAATATTTCTTTTGTGGACGGACTGGGCTGCAACAGCGGCTACTTCAAACTGGAAAACCTGTACAAAGGCTCCAGCACTGTTGCCCATGAGTATGGACACACATTAGGGCTTGACCATCCGGATGACCTTGACCTTAGAGGCAAAGGAGTTCCGGGCATCATGTATCCCAGGGGCACATTAGTTGACCCGCAGTATCAGTATGACCCTTCCAAACCTGCCGGTGCGGCCGGGGGCACTATGCACCCCATACACCGTAAAGTACTGAAGGAGGATATTGAAAGATTAAACCTTCATCAACTGGGTTTTGAAAACGGGAAAGCAGTACTTGGAGAGTTTACCAATTACTGGCATCCTGATCATGCCGATATTGACCCGGATGATTTGATGAGATAGTATTAAAGCCTGTGTAGCGCTGTCTTTATATCAGGAAACCTGAACTAAAAACCCGCATGGAGGCTTTTCCCGCAGATGAGAACAGTTGACATTCTGCTGAAGTCAGCGTTAAAAAACAGCCTTTCGCCGGAATTGTTCATGCCTGTAACAGGGAAACCGATAACTTCAGTCCCGAAATAAAATACTATGAGTGTTGTCTTGTCTGTAAAAAATCTTGCCAAGTCTTACAGCACTGTCCGTGCATTGAACGGTGTTTCTTTTGATGTGCCGCAGGGATCGGTGTTTGGCATCCTCGGCCCCAATGGCAGTGGCAAAACCACGTTGCTGGGAATAGTAATGGATGTGCTGCGGGCCAGCGGTGGAGAGTTTCTCTGGTTTGGAAAACCCGGTGGTTCCCCGGAGCAAAGAAAAAAGATCGGTTCGCTGCTGGAGACGCCCAATTTTTACAGTTATCTCTCAGGCACCGACAATTTAAAAATTACCCAGGCCATCAGTGGCAGGGGTGGTAAAAAAGATATTGATGTGGTACTGAAAAAAGTAAACCTGTATGACCGGCGCTGGGCCCCTTTTAAATCATACAGTCTCGGTATGAAGCAACGGCTTGCTATCGGCGCTGCACTTTTGGGCGACCCAAAAGTGCTGGTACTGGATGAGCCCACGAATGGCCTTGACCCCGTAGGCATTGCTGAAATAAGACAACTGATAGTTGAATTAAGAGAACAAGGGCATACCGTGATTATGGCCAGTCACCTGCTGGATGAGGTGGAGAAAGTATGCACCCATGCGGCTATTTTAAAGAACGGGAACCTGGTAACCACCGGGCATGTAGAAGACATCATGATGGATGAGGATGTGGTGGAGCTGAGCGCTGCTGATATACAGGCCTTGGCAGCTGTAATGGAAAAAATGGGAAAGGAAGTGGTGATTGACAACAGGGCCGGCACTGTGCAGGTTATTTTTCCCAAAAACACTGCCCGGCTGGATGAGATCAACCGGCTCTGCTTTGATAACGGGGTTGTGCTGACACAGCTGGTATTAAGAAAGAAAAAATTAGAAGCAAGATTTTTTGAACTGACCAATAACTAAGCTGAATATGACTACGCTGATACGGACAGAATGGCTAAAGATGAGAAAGTACAATGCCTTCTGGTGGATTATGGGGATTACCACACTCTCTTATCCGGGGATTAACTATATCTTTTACATGGTATATGACCAGATTGTAAACAATCCCACCCGTGCCGGACAATTAGCGAAAATGGCCCTGGGCAACCCTTTCAGCTTCCCCGAAGCATGGCATACAGTGGCTTATTTTTCTTCCTGGTTTGTATTTATCCCGTCGGTGGTGGTTATTATGTTTATCACTAATGAGTACAGTTTTAAAACCCACCGGCAAAACATTATTGACGGCTGGAGCCGCAACCAGTTTATAGGCAGCAAATTGATTGATGTGGCGCTTATTACCTTCATCATAACCCTTCTCTATTCATTAATATCATTCGTTACCGGCACAGTGAACCAGGAACGACTCATTAAAAGCACCTGGGAACAGGTGTACTATGTTGGCTTGTTTGCGTTACAAACTTTCTCGCAGCTTTCCATTGCTTTTCTTATCGGCTTCCTGGTAAGAAAAGCTTTTATTGCCCTTGGTCTTTTTCTCTTTTACTTCATCGTGCTGGAACCAATAGCCGTCGGGCTGCTGAAAGTGTATGGCAACGACATGGGCCGCTACCTGCCTCTTGAAATTTCTGACCGGCTGATACCAGTCCCCGCCTTTCTTGCCGAACTGGATAAAGATGCTTATCAAAAATCACTTGCCGCCATACAGCAGCATGTTCTCTACACAATACTTCTCACCGGGGTAATTTGGGTGGCTTGTTTTTGGCTGAATAAGAGGCGGGATTTAAAGTAACCTTATTTACCTGTTCCCACTTCTTTGCTGCCCATATCCCCTTCTCACATGGTTACTATTACCGGCCCCTTGTGATTGAAAATTATTACGCCGTGGTTTAAAAGATGAATTACCCGATTGAGTCCTGCTATTAGCAGATGGCCGCTGTTGCCGTTGCATTGGCGGCGGCGCTGCAACATTCGCATTCATTACAAATGGATGCTCCTGCACTACCGGAATATTTTTCCTGATCAGTTTCTGAATATCCTTCAACTCATCTCTTTCTTCCACACTGCAAAAGGAAACAGCAATACCGGTATTACCTGCCCGGCCGGTCCGGCCGATGCGGTGCACATAGGTTTCCGGTACATTCGGCAGATCAAAATTGATGACATGGGTCAGTTCGTCAATGTCAATTCCACGGGCAGCAATATCAGTTGCCACCAGCACACGGAGATGGCTGTTTTTAAAATCAGTTAACGCATCCTGCCGGGCATTCTGCGATTTGTTGCCATGTATAGCCGCTGCCCTTATGTTATGCCGTTGCAGTATCCTTGCCACTTTATCGGCGCCGTGTTTGGTACGGGTAAACACCAGTGCCGAAACAATCGCTTTATCTTTTAACAGGTGCAGCAGCAATTCAGGTTTCTCCTGTTTGCCGACAAAGTAAAGGCTCTGCTCTATTTTATCAACTGTGGAGGCAGGCGGTGTTACTTCCACTTTGGCAGGATGCGTTAATAATACGCTGGCCAGTGTCTGAATTTCCGGCGGCATGGTAGCCGAAAAGAAAAGTGTTTGTCTTTTAGGCGGCAGTTTGGCGATGATCTTTTTCACATCATGGATAAAGCCCATATCAAGCATGCGGTCTGCTTCATCCAGTACAAAAACCTGCAACTTGTCCAGGCGGATATAGCCCTGGCTCATCAGATCGAGCAGACGGCCCGGTGTGGCCACCAGTACATCCACTCCCCTGCGGAGTGCATTGGTCTGGTGCATTTGTGATACGCCGCCAAAGATGACGGTGTGACGGATGCCGGTAAATTTTCCGTAAGCCGCAAAGCTCTCTTCAATTTGTATTGCCAGTTCCCTTGTTGGCGTTAATATTAATGTTTTGATACCGGGCGCCAATGGTTTTTGTTCATGCAGTATCTGCAGGATAGGGATAGCGAAAGCGGCCGTTTTGCCGGTACCGGTCTGGGCACAACCCAGCAGGTCTTTACGTTGCAGCACCAGCGGGATAGCCTGTTGCTGAATGGGTGTTGGAATAGTGTATCCTTCTGCGGCAACTGCCTTCAGGATAGGTTCAATAATGGATAATTTTTTAAAAGCCATATAGGTTTTTATGTTTAAATCGCTCCCGATAGCTATCGGGATTACTGCGAATGGAGCTGGCTAAGATGTTGTAGGTTCTGAATCAGCGAAAGAAAATTGCTAGTACCACCGGCTTACAACCTGCCGTGACATGAGTGGAGTAGGGTGCGAAGATAGGGTTTTATTTTTTAATGAGAGAACGAAGTTACAAATCCGCCTTCGCCAGGGCTTTGGGAGATTGCTTCGACCCGCCGTTGGCGGGTTTCGCAAAAAACCCTCCGGTAGAAACCGGAGGGAACAACTAAAAATCACTAGCTAAATGCTCAGTGGCTTCATTGGAACGAACTTACTTCGGCTTCGCAGCATGCTTCGACAAGCTTAGCATGATATCGAAGCAATCATTTATCAGTCGGGTTTCTTCCCGTCTAAAAAAGTATTGATGGAACTGATATGGCTTTGGTTTTTGTCGTCGGTCTTTACCTCGTAGTTGCTGTAGAAATTCTCCACCTGAGTATTGCCTGCAGATTGACCTGTATGCAATTCCATATTGCGGCGGATATAAGCCGGCACAGTCTCAAACTCATTATTGGGGTCAGCAGCGTTAACATTGAACGATAAGTTTCTCAACTTATGCAGTCGTTCGGCCGCCCTACGTTTTTGTTCTTCGGTTTCGTCCTGCAGAGCAGAATCCTCAACCTCAGGTAACAAAGGTGACTGAGCCTGATGGGCCAACGGCATATCCGCCGCTGGAATGTCATCCCTTTCCACCAACTGCATTTGCAGGTCAAGGAGTTCCTCCTCTTCCTTGCTGGCAGTTACCGGTGCAGGGACCGGTTCTTCTGCAGAACGCATTGAGGTGATCTCCTCTGCTTTTGATTCTGCGTAGATATTGGATGGTCTGGCCAGGTAGCCCCCTGATGCTGCAGACACCGGGCTACTATCTTAATGCTGCCGATCAGCGCAGCATCTGTTTCTTTAATTACAGGGGGAACGGATTGTTGCTTCGAATTTATACTTTCATCTTTTCCGATAGTTGACATTTTGCTCACAGTAGTTGTCCCAGTCCTTTCAGCCGTAGTATTACTAAGTATTTTTTCCTCCTTCAGTACCGGCTCCAGTTCGTAATGGATGATGGCAGTTTCTTCCTGCTTCATGTCTGAAAAATCAATGACCGGCGCCTGCACCACAGGAAGTTCTTCCACTAATTTTGGCATCAGGTATTCTTTCCTGGTTACCGGTTTTAATTCTGCTTCTCCATAGGAGTCCTTTTGGACCAATATTTCTTTTTCCTTCGGCTCCGGTGATTCTTCTTTCACTCTTTCCTTCATACTCACCACAGGGGCTTCCTCCTCTGCTTTTCCCAATATCATCACTATTTTTTCTTCCTGTTTTTGTTCCTCTTTTTTAGGGGCCGGTTGGGCAAAGGGGTCTTTGTGGTCAAAGCCGGTAGCGATAAGAGTAATGCCAAGCTTATCTTCAAGTCCGCTGTCATAACCCATACCGAGTATTACATCCGTATTCTCCCCGGCCTGTGTCAGCAGGTAGTTCTGTATCACTTCCACTTCATCCATGGTAAACTCATGCTCGCCGGTGGCCGAAGTGATATTGATGAGTATCCACTTGGCGCCCCGGATATCGCTGTCGTTCAGCAACGGTGAGTTCAGCGCTTCTTCAATGGCCTGCTGCGCCCTGTTTTCACCGGCGGCTTCGGCATTGCCGAGTATGGCCACACCACCATTCTTCATCACAGTACATACGTCCGCAAAGTCCACATTGATCTGCCCGGTGCTGTTGATGACATCAGTGATACATTTGGCAGCCGTGGCCAGCACATTATCCGCTTTTTCAAAAGCTTCCCGCATCTTCAGGTTGCCAAACTGGTGCCGCAGCTTATCGTTGCTGATGACAAGCAGTGTATCCACATACTGCTCCAGTGATTTGATCCCTTCCTGCGCCTGTTGTTGCCTCTTTTTGCCTTCGTAGGCAAACGGAGTGGTAACGATACCGACTGTGAGGATGCCAAGGTCTTTACAAATTTTCGCAATGATAGGCGCTCCGCCGGTGCCGGTGCCACCACCCATACCGGCAGTGATGAAGGCCATTTTGGTATTCACTTCCAGTATCCTTTTTATTTCTTCCAGCGATTCTTCCGTAGCCTGGCGGCCAATGTCCGGATTGGCACCAGCGCCCAGGCCCTGTGTAAGGTGCGGCCCCAGCTGGATACGGTTGGGTATCCCACTGCTGGCCAGCGCCTGTGCATCTGTATTGCAGATAACAAAGTTTACCCCATCAATCTGCTGGCTGAACATATAGTTCACCGCATTGCCGCCGCCGCCGCCTACACCAATCACTTTCAGGATGGATGATTTTTCTTTGGGCAGATCAAAATGTATCATAGTGTTGAATTTTCCCTCACCCCCACCCTCTCCGTCCCGATAGCTATCGGGAGAGGGGAGTTGTGAAGCTGTTGTTGATTTGGGTTAGTTTAGTTTTTCCGAATAGTTTTTATAAGAACTATTATATTTTTCAGAGATGCTTGTCTTCTTCTTCTTTGAACAAATCAATGATCCTGTCCTTGAACTTGCTCCAGAAACCGGTAAGATTTTTCCGCTTCTTCATTTCTTTTTCACTGATTGCTTCTTCAGCCGGTTCTGTTACTTCTTCGGGTGCTTTTTGCTTTAATCCTTCCGGCACTTCCACATTTTTGAAATCCCTTTCAAATTGCTTGCGGTTATGCTCATAGTCATCATATCCTTTCAGGATAAGGCCGATACAGGTGGAGTAAGTGGGCCGGGCCAGTTCTTCAATATGGCCGGCTGCCAGGTGCTCATTGGGGAAGCCAATCCTGGCAGGCAGGCCTGTTGTATATTCAGTGAGCTGGATAAGGTGCTTTAGCTGTGAGCCGCCGCCGGTGAGGATGATACCACCATTCAGCATGCGATTATCCAATCCTACCTGCTTCAGGTGATAGGTAACAAAATCCATGATCTCACTCATCCTTGCCTGTATGATGTTGGCAAGATTTTTTACACTGATCTCTTTCGCCGGCATTCCTCTTAGCCCGGGAATGGTGATGTAGGCGTTGGTTTTGGCTTCATTGGCCAGTGCGCTGCCAAACTGCACCTTCATCGCTTCGGCCTGGGTTTTCAGTACACCTAAACCAGTTTTAATATCGTTGGTGATATTCTCCCCGGCGAAAGGAATAACGGCAGTATGTTTTAATATACCCTCGTAAAAAACAGCAAGGTCAGTGGTACCACCACCAATGTCAACAATGGCAACGCCTGCCTCCAGATCTTCCTGTCCCATTACAGCCGAAGAAGAAGCCAGCGGCTGCAGCACCAGGTCCTTGGTATGCAGGGCTGATCTTTCCACACTGCGGTTGATATTGCGGATGGCATTTTTGTCGCCGGTAATGATGTGGAAATTGGCGCCGATCTTCACCCCGCCATAACCGATCGGGTTAGGTATGTTTTGAAAATTGTCCACGGTGAATTCCTGTGGTATCACATCAATGATCTGGTCGCCGGCCGGTATGTAGGTCTTATACTGGTCATCAATCAGCTGGTCAATTTCCTTTTGGGTGATCTCACCGTCAGTGTTCTGGCGAACTATATCGCCGCGGGTCTGCAGGCTTTTGATATGATGCCCTGCAATACCGACATACACTTCGTTTACGTTCAGGCCGGGGTTGGATGCGAAGCAGTTTTCCAGCGCCGTCCTGATAGCTTTGATGGTTTCATCAATGTTCAGCACCTGTCCGTGCTTTACACCGTTGGAACTTGCCTTGCCGAAGCCAAGTATCTCCAGTTTGCCAAACTCATTTTTGCGTCCGGCAATTACCGCAATCTTGGTGGTCCCGATGTCCAGGCCGACAATAATGGGTTGTTCGTTGTTCATAGTTGTTGTTTTTAGTTGTTGCGAGGCGAAGCCGAAGCAATCCCCTCATTTTATTATTGAAATTTTTATTTATCCGGCTTCCATACTACTATCATCCCCGATGCGTTGCTCCCAGGGAGCCCCTTTGGGGCACTCTTCATCTTTCTGTAATTCTGCTCAGCATTTATTGAATCCTATATCTTTTATAGATATTTTCCTGATCCAACACTGGTTGCTGAACCCCTACGGGGTTCTCACCATCTATTCCTCTTTCCACTCCGGGTTACACCCGGAGCTACCAATATTAGATAGGAATAGCACACGTCTGAACTCCACACACGATCCAC
>JBQTHS010000086.1:0-31615 GCA_052389635.1 Bacteroidota bacterium
TTGCAGTGTATTAGCCCATTTTTTTAACCTCTCACTTGCCCTCTCCATAAATTGAGAGGGCAACTGCCTATAATGGAGAGTGCGACTGTCTAATCTCCCTATTTTTGCCGTATGGAAAGTACAAACCCGGCAACGATTACTGACAGCGCCAAATTATCTTTTGATAAGTTCAGGCTTGAAGTACTGAAGGACTTCCGGGTGGCTTGTATCAGCAGGGAAACCAGTCTTTTAGGCCGGAAAGAAGTACTCAGTGGCAAGGCTAAGTTTGGCATTTTTGGCGATGGAAAAGAAGTGGCCCAGGTCGCCATGGCCAAGTTCTTTCAGCCAGGCGATTTCCGAAGCGGTTACTACCGTGACCAGACCTTTATGCTGGCGGCCGGACTTGCCAGCGAAGAACAAATTTTTGCACAATTATATGCCGATCCCGACATGGGCCGGGAACCCTTCAGCGCCGGGCGCCAGATGAATTGCCACTTCGCCACCCGGATGGTAAATGAAGAAGGGGAATGGCTGCACCTGGCCGGACTTAAAAATATTTCCAGCGACATAGCCCCCACCGCCGGGCAAATGCCCCGTGCCCTCGGCCTTGCCTTTGCATCGAGGGCTTTCCGGAATATTGACCAGTTAAAAGCATTCAGCCAACTGTCTGATAATGGTAATGAGGTTTGCTTTGTTACCATCGGCGATGCCTCCACGAGTGAGGGGCATTTCTGGGAAACCATTAATGCAGCTGCTGTGCTGCAGGTGCCTCTTGCCGTATTTGTCTGGGATGACGGTTATGGCATTTCCGTCCCCAAAAAATACCAGACCACCAAAGAATCGGTTTCGGATGCACTGATTGGTATGCAGAAGGACGATGAAACAAACGGAATTATTATTCATAAAGTGAAGGGATGGGATTATGCCGGCATGTGCGAAGTGTTTGAAGAAGGCGTAAGAACGGCGAGAGAAACACATACCCCTGTTTTATTTCATGTGGAGGAAATAACACAACCGCAGGGGCACTCTACGTCAGGCAGTCATGAACGGTATAAATCTCCTGAAAGGCTGGATTGGGAGAGGGAATGGGATGGCATTAAAAAGATGAAGGAATGGATTGTGGAGAATGCACTGGCAGCAGAAGAAGAACTGAATGAAATAGCGGCGCAGGCCAAAATACATGTAAGGGAAAGCAAAGCGGCTGCATGGGAAAAATTCATTATACCTGTAAAGGAACAGGTATCAAGGGCTGCTGATTTGATTCTTTCTATGGCCAAAGCCCTGCCTCATCAGGGGGCACAGCTTCAGCAACTGACCAGCGAGCTGACTGCCAACCGGGAACCCTTGCGCCGTGATGTGCTGAAAACCCTGCACACTGCACTTACCCTGGCAGGTAATGCAGATGCTGCTTACTGGACAAAGGATTATTATAATGACCTGCTAACAGAAAATAAAAAACTTTACAACACGCACCTCTACAATGAGGGGCCGAAGAGTGCATTAAGGGTTTCAGAAGTGAAACCGGTATTTGCACCGGATGCTGCGATGGTGAATGGCTTTGAAGTGCTGAATAAATTTTTTGACGAACTGTTTGTATCCAATCCGAAAGTAGTTGCTTTTGGAGAAGACCTGGGTTATATCGGGGATGTGAACCAGGGTTTCAGCGGGCTGCAGCAAAAGCACGGCGACCAGCGGATATTTGATACCGGCATCAGGGAGCTAACGATAATGGGGCAGGGTATCGGGCTTGCCATGCGGGGGCTTCGTCCTATTGCTGAGATCCAGTACCTGGATTATTTGCTCTATGGTCTTCAGCCGTTAAGTGATGATGCAGCTACATTGCACTATCGCTCCGCCGGACAACAAAGCTGCCCGCTGATTGTGCGTACCCGTGGTCACCGGCTGGAAGGCATCTGGCACAGCGGTTCACCCATGGGTATGGTGATCAATGCACTCAGGGGCATGTATGTATGTGTGCCCAGGAACATGACACAGGCTGTGGGAATGTACAATACTTTGCTGCGCAGCAACGACCCGGGCCTGGTGGTGGAATGCCTGAATGGTTACCGCCTGAAAGAGAAACTTCCCTCCAATCTCCTAGAGTTTACTGTTCCACTGGGTGTGCCGGAAGTGATAAAGGAAGGAACAGATATAACCATCGTTTCATATGGCTCCACTTTACGCATCATCCAGGAAGCAGTGCATATGCTGGAGGCGCAGGGTATCAGTTGCGAGGTGGTGGATGTGCAGACCTTACTTCCTTTCGATATTCATCATATCATACTTGCATCACTGAAGAAAACCAGCCGGATTGTTTTTGTGGATGAGGATGTGCCCGGTGGCGCTGCGGCGTGTATGTTCAATAAAGTGATGGAAGAACAGGGAGGATATAAATACCTCGATGTGGCGCCCCGCACCATTACCGGCAAAGCCCACCGCCCTGCCTATGGCAGCGATGGCGATTATTTCAGCAAGCCCAATGCCGAGGAGATCGAAACGGTGATCAGGCAGATGATGGCCGAGTAATTATAACAGGCAGATATTCCCGATTATCGTACCTTAAGGAGCAATTCGTTCATTCACCATAAAACCAAAACCATGGCAATCGTAAAAGTTATCGAAGTCATTGCTTCTTCTGAAAAAAGTTTCGATGATGCTGTGCAGCAGGCCGTAAAAGAGACCTCCCGCACCATCCGCAATATTGATTCGGTATGGGTAAAGGATATGAAAGTGCATGTAAAGGAAGGGCAGATCAGTTCTTACGGGGTAATCTGTAAAGTGTCTTTCCGGGTAGGCGGCCCAAAAGAAGAGAAGAAAGGCAAAAAGAAAAAAAAGGATAAGAAAAACAAAGACGAACAGGTTCAGTGAGGTGTACCAACCTCCTGAGTAAGCTGTAACCCGTTTTGTATAGAACGGGTTATTTAATTTTGAAGCAGTATGCCCACCCAGCTTCTTTATATTATTGATATACTCGGCACCATCTCTTTTGCTGTATCCGGCGCCTTCCTTGCCATGGAAAAAAAACTGGACCCTTTCGGGGTGCTGGTGCTTTCTTTTGTTACGGCCATGGGTGGCGGCACACTCAGGGATATCATGATCGGGAACCTGCCTGTCAGCTGGCTTACTAACGAGGCCCCAACATTGATCATTTTTTCTGCATCCATCGTTACGATGCTTTTCGGAAGGTATTTGAAACGACTGAATACAACTTTATTCTTGTTTGATGCATTGGGCCTCGGGCTGTTTACCATTGCGGGGATCAAGCTGGGGATTGAAAGAAATTACAGTATGGGTGTCTGTATCACCCTGGGGACTATCACGGCCTGTTTCGGCGGAGTGGTGAGGGATGTGCTGCTGAATAATATTCCCTTGCTGTTCCGCAAAGAGATATATGCGCTGGCCTGCATTATGGGCGGCCTTATATATTTTTTGCTGCTGAAACTGCAACTGCATGCCGATGTCGTGACTATCCTCTGTATCCTCATTATATTTACCCTTCGGGTACTGGCGGTTCATTATAAACTTTCTTTACCTGTTTTTTATCATTCAAAAAACAAAAATGAAACTGATTCTTTACCAGATTGATGCCTTTGCAGGCAAACTCTTTGCGGGCAACCCTGCAGCTGTCATCCCGCTGAAGATATGGATTGACGACAGCCTGATGCAGAGTTTAGCTATGGAAAACAACCTGGCGGAAACAGCATTCTTTGTTCCTTCTAAGGACAAGGCGGCTGATTTTGATATCCGCTGGTTTACCCCGGAGCTGGAGATTAACCTGTGTGGTCATGCTACACTGGCCTCTGCTTTTGCGATATTTGAAATACTGAAACTGAAGAAGAAAAAAGTAGTTTTCAGTTCTAAAAGCGGGTTACTGACAGTTGAAAAGAAGAAAAAAATGCTGGAAATGGATTTTCCCTCCTGGCCTCCTGAAAGAATTACTGAGTATCCTGCTGAACTGCTTTTCTCTCTTGGCAACCCGGAAATAGCCGGGGTTTACCGCAACAGGGAATATATCGTGGAATTGATGAACGAAGAAGCTGTTAAGAACTGCCGCCCCGATTTTTCGCAGATGAGCAGAGTGGACAGGATGATCATCATTACAGCACCCGGAAAAGAAGTGGATTTCGTATCCCGCTTCTTTGCCCCCACGGCCGGTATCAATGAAGACCCGGTGACCGGCTCGGCGCATTCACAGCTGATACCATTCTGGAGCGAAAAGCTGGGCAAGACAGCATTGACGGCCCGGCAGCTTTCAAATAGAGGCGGTGAACTCACCTGTGAGCAGCGGGGCAACAGGGTGATGATGGGAGGGCAGTGTGTTTTTTATATGAAGGGAGAGATTGAGATATGAGGTCGGAGGTCAGATTTCCTACTCTAAAAACCTTTCTCTCAATTCAGCAGTTGGCACTATACAGGTTTCTCTTTTGCCAAACCACTTGTACCTTTTGCGGGCAATGATGTTGTAAAAAAAATCCCGGATGAATTTTGGAATGATCATAAGACCATAAAATAATTTCCATCCACCGTCTAAGTATTTGTACATCCGGAGCGCAGCAGAAGACTGAGTATAAGCTTTGCCCTTATCAATTAAAATAACGGAACTGAGCGAAGTGGGATTGATATGATATTGGGGCAACAACCGCCTTGCTGCTTCTCCCTGCAGGGTTGTAAATTTCAGCTTCTTCTTCCTGTCCCGTTTGATGGCAAAATTCACCCAGTAATTACAGAAATTGCAGACGCCGTCGAAAAGTATAAGAGGTTGTTCCTGCATGGATGGCAAAGTTAATTCCGATTTTACAGGATTAATTGTAATTTATCGCAGTTCTTTTCGTTGATATAAGAACCGGATATGAAAAATACATTTTCAACAGCCCTGTTAGTTTTACTGACCCCTTGTTTTTTGTTTTCTCAGCCCGAGTCCAGGGATACTGCCTGGGGAGGCTGGTCGCACCAGGAATATTACAATAGCATTTTGCAGGCCCCTGTAATAACCGGGGAAACCAGTGCTCAACTGATATCGCCTACGGGGCAGAAACTTTGTTTTGATAAAAGAATAAAATTCAAATCGCTGTTGAGCTCTGGTCCTGTTGAGCAATGTATGTACCTGAACACCCGGGAAGGGTATGTGGGCATATTGTCAGCATCAAGAACCGGCGGCGATCTCTGTGACATCAAAACGGAAGACGAAAAATTCAACTTTTTTGTCATCGGGCTGAAGGGAAACGCCTATACCTTCAGGAATAGCAAGAAGAACGGCAGGATCGAGCATTTTGTTTCTACCGGCAATACGCAGGCGCACCAACTGAGCATGCCATCCAATGTGCTGCAGACCGTGCATAAAAAAACAGAGCGGAGAGGATATTGCGGGGACAAGATAAAAACATGGGCATATAAACATGATAGCCCTTCCAGCCCGGTATATTTTCTTTTTGGCAAAACCTTTCCCGATGAGATCAGGGTAAGCACCAGCAAATTCATCGGCAACTCCGGGGTGGGTTACCAGTTCACCGACAAGGGGCTGTTTATCATCATGGAAATGTCCCCAGGACCCAGTGGGGAGAGCAGTGGCTTTGGCTGCAAGATTACTGAACTGGAAGAAGTGAGCATTTGTTTCGATCCGGCCCGTTTCAAAATTGCGGAAGATGAACTCTACAGCAAAGCATTGACCGGCATACAGCGGGAAAGAGAGAAGATTGCGGCTGATGAGGCTAAAGTGGCAGGGAGCAATTGCCCATCACAAAAGATGAGGGTCATTAATTTCCGGAAAGAACAGGTAAGGGTGCAGGGAGCAAGGCTCTTCAGCATGCAGCAGGGGAATACCTATCAAAACCTGTCCACGCAGCAGGCCATGGGGCAGATGATTGATCATATTGCGGTTGTTCAGCAGTCCATCCTGGAAAATGAAGTGAAAATATGCGAGGCGGAACTGAGGGCTTCGCAAACAAGCAACGAAACCAGCCGCCAGAAATACCAGCAGCGTATCTCCTGCCTGCACACGCAGAACGGGCAATTGCAGAATCTGGAAACCCAGTTAAAGGCGCTGGATACACAATATGCCAGCGAACCCGGAAAAGCTTTTGCAGAAAAGGCGAAACTGTTTATGCGAAACTTACCACGGGGTTGTTAAGAGAGGTTATCATCCCATATTATAAAAAACTTTCTGCACACTTGCCTCCGCAGCCCTGGCATAGAAGGGTCATCATCCCATGTTGTGAAATACCTTTTGCACATCTTCATCCTGCTCTAATTTCTCAATCAGTTTGCTTACATCCGCTGCCTGTTCATCATTAACAGGCACTGTCGTGGAAGGTATCCATTCCAGTTCGGCGCTGATGGGGCTGATGCTTTTATCTTCCAGTGCTTTTTGCATATTGCCAAAATCAGTAAAACCACAGCGCACCACTAAAATATCTTCTCCGTTCTCACTGGTGCTTTCGCCCAATTCTTCCAGTCCAAAATCAATCAGTTCCAGCTCCATGTCTTCGGTATTCAGCCCTTCCGGTTTTAATTTAAATACGCCCATCTTCTTAAATTGAAATGCAACCGAACCACTGTTCCCCATGGCGCCGCCAGCTTTGGTGAAATGTGATTTTACATTGGCTACTGTTCTTACATGATTGTCAGTGGCTGTTTCTACCAATATTGCCACTCCATGCGGGCCGTAACCTTCGTAGAGTATCTCATCATAGTTGGCCATTTCCTTGCCCTGTGCTCTTTTGATGGCCGCTTCCACACGGTCTTTAGGCATGTTTACTGCCTTGGCATTCTGGAAGCAACGGCGAAGTGCCGGGTTGGTGGCGGGGTCGGGGCCGCCGGCCTTTACAGCAATCACAATCTCTTTCCCGATTCGGGAAAACTGTTTGGCCATCCTGTCCCAGCGGGCAAACATGGTGGACTTTCGTACTTCAAAAATTCTTCCCATTTTGTTTTGTTAATTGGGTATTTGTTAATTAGGTAAATGGGATGGCAAAAGTAAGGTAATGGGGGTAAAAGAAAAACCGCCCCGCAGGCGGGACGGTTTCACCAATGAATTGGTTATAGCATCAACTTTTATCTTCCACTCTTCCTAATTTACTTGCATAGAGCCCTGCATGGAAAACAGCAAAGGCAACAGCGATATAAAGTAAGGTCCTGTCGGTATCAAACCCTACTGTATATTGATGCAGTACTCCGACAATGGCTAATAGCACTGCCAATACTATTCCTGTGTAGCGAGCCATTTTCATTCCTTTTCTGCTGCTGCTGCCATTACCAAGGTGACTGTTCTTAACTCCGTATAGCAGGTAAATATCCAACCCGATCAGCATCCACACCAGCAAACGTATCCAGGTATCCATCGGCAGAAAAACCATCATGAATAAGCAGGTGGCTATTCCCAGTATGGGGATCAGCGGAACCATGGGGGTTTTAAACGCTCTTGGCAGTTCCGGCATTTTTTTACGCATCACCCATACACCGATACAAACAAGAATGAAGGCGAACAGGGTCCCGATACTGGTCATTTCACCCACCACCCTTGCAGGAACAAAGGCAGCGAAAGCACTTACAAACAACATAAACAATAAATTGTTTTTTGCAGGTGTTTGTGTTTTCGGATTTACAGATGAGAATATTTTTGGAATTAAACCGTCTTTGCTCATACTGAAAAACACACGGCTTTGCCCCATTAACATAACCAGGATAACAGAAGAATATCCGAAAAGAATAGCTACCACAATGGCACGGTTCAGCCAGGGGTAATCAGGTGTTACAACACCTGCTGCATCAGCAGTGCCCATATGGTCAATAGCTACTGCTACCGGAGCAATACCATCCTGACCTACGAATGTTTTGTAGCTGGTAACCCCCGTCATCACATGGGCAAAGAGGATGTATAATATGGTACAAATAAGCAGCGAACCCAGGATACCTATCGGCATATCCCGTTTGGGGTTTTTGGCCTCTTGTGCGGCCGTACTCACTGCATCAAAACCGATATAGGCAAAAAAGACGATGGCGGCAGCCCTGATGATTCCGCTGAATCCAAAATCACCAAATTTGCCGGTATTATCCGGAATGTATGGATCGTAATTGGCGTTATTAATATATTTCCATCCAAGGAAAATAAAAGTAAGTACTACCGCTATTTTAATTGCTACAATGATACTATTTACAATAGCGCTTCCTTTTGTGCCTTTTATCAGTAACAAACTCATCAGAACAATAATAAATACAGCAGGCAGGTTGATAACACCGCCATCCCAGGGACCCGCTGTTAATTCTGTTGGTAGTGTAATGCCAAACCCGTCAAGGAACTTTCCTAAATAACGGCTCCAGCTTATTCCTACTGTAGCTGCACCTACTGCATATTCCAGCACAAGGTCCCAGCCGATAATCCAGGCCATGAACTCACCCATCGTGGCATACGAATAGGTATAGGCACTTCCGGCAACAGGGATCATGGAGGCGAATTCAGCATAACAAAGACCTGCAAACAAACAGCCAAGGCCCGCCACGACAAATGAGAGAGTGATAGCCGGGCCTGCATGATTAGCGGCTGCCATACCGGTAATGGAGAACAGGCCTGCACCAATGATAGCACCGATTCCCAAAGCTACCAGACCTTTGGCCCCCAATGTTTTTTTCAGGGTATGTGTCCCTGTTTCAGCGGCTTCATTCATCAAAGCGGCCATCGGTTTTCTGACAAATAAACTCATGAGTTGGTTTTATTTAAGTGACTAAGATAATGATACAAACGAATATTCTATTCTTTTGCGGGTTTCTGTCTTGATACAGCTATATAATATATCGGGATACCGATCAGCACGATGATCAATCCCGGCCAGGTGAACTGTGGTTTATAAATGATCAGAAGGATACAGAATGCCAGTCCCATCAATATATACAACACAGGCAATACCGGGTAGCCAAATGCTTTGTAGGGTCTTTCTGCATCGGGCATTTTCTTTCTCAGGATGAATATGCCGACAATAGTGAGTATGTAAAACAAGACCACAACAAAAGAGATCATATCCAGCAGGTCGCCGTATTTACCACTCAGGCTCCAGAGACTGGCTGCAATGCATTGTATCCATAAAGCTACTTGTGGTACGGCATGTTTATTCAGTGTTCCCACATTTTTGAAGAACAATCCGTCTTTTGCCATCGTATAATACACCCTGGCGCCGGCAAGTACCAGTCCATTATTGCAGCCAAAAGTGGAAATCATGATGAGCACTGCAATAAGAATAGTTCCGGCATCGGGGAATATCTTATTAGCGGCTGCTACCGCCACACGGTCCTTCTCAGCATAGGCCAGCTCGTTCAGCGGGAGTACATTCAGATACATCAGGTTTGCTGATACATAGATGACCGTAACGATCAGCGTACCCAGAAAAAGGCTCATCCCGATATTTCTTTTGGGATTTTTCATCTCCCCGGCAATAAAGGTTACATTGTTCCATGCATCACTGCTGAAAATTGAACCCACCATGGCTGCTGCGATGGCGCCTAATAACGCAGCACCGCCAATACCTGTCCAGCTGATAGCGCCGGTACCGCTATCCACTGCCGGTTGTGTGGCATTAAAGCCGGTAGCCCAGTTCTCCGCCCAGAAACTTTCTTTGGCGAGTATGAAGCCAAAAAGTATCAGGCCGAATAAGGCCAGTAATTTGGCAGAAGTGAAAAGCGTTTGAATAAATTTCCCTTCCCTGATACCTTTTGAATTCACAAATGTGAGAATAGAAATAATAGCGATGGCTACCAGCTGCCCCGAATATATTTTAGTAAACCCGAGGTCGCCCAGCAGGTATTCGTTCCCTAATTCCGGCACCATATAACTGAGGAACTTGGAGAAGGCAACACCTACAGCAGCAATGGTGGCGGTTTGTATCACCGCAAAAAAACTCCAGCCATAAAGAAAACCAATCAACGGGTTATAGGCTTCTTTGAGGTACACATACTGCCCTCCGGCCTTTGGGAACATGCCGCTCAGCTCACCATAACTCAATGCTGCGCTTAAGGTCATGAATCCTGTTATAACCCAGACGGCAATCAGCCAGCCGGCACTGCCAACATTTCTTGTGATGTCTGCGCTTACGATAAATATACCCGAACCAATCATGGAACCAGCTACGATCATGGTGCCGTCAAACAGTCCGAGGGTAGGTTTGAATGAAGTGGGTTGTTCAGCCATGGTGTTGGTTTGGTTGAAGAGCAGTTTCCTTATTCGTATCTGGAAAAATAGCGATTTCTGTAAAAAAAGGACAAAAGATTTACCAACGGCTATCCATGAGCGGGAAGAAGTCTAATTTTCTTCATATTTGGAACTAAACCTTTAGTTTTGAGACCTTACACTGCCTGACATGAACCAACGAAAAGCCGGTTTGCTTGCCCTTGCGCTGTTTACATTGGTGGCTATTGTTCATTTCCTCGATATGCAGGGTATCAGTTCCATTCAAGGCAAGGCATTAATGGTTACCCGCTGGGTATTTGTGGCAAGCCTGGTGCTGTTTGCTGTTTACAAAAAATCACTGACCACCTGGATATTAGTGGCCATGGCCGTCGGGGTGGAAATTGGAATTGATTTTCCAAAAGGTTCGCAGGACCTTAAATTCCTCAGTACTATTTTCCTCCGGCTGGTTAAAACAATTGTAGCCCCGCTGCTTTTTGCGACACTGGTAGTAGGTATTGCCAGCCATGCCAACCTGAAACAGGTGGGGAGGATGGGATGGAAATCGCTGCTGTATTTTGAAGTGGTAACAACAATAGCCCTTGTTATCGGACTTGTTGCTATTAATATAACAGGAGCAGGAAAAGGTATTGATGTGCCACAGGAACTGTTGAAAGAGCTACCCAAATCTTCAGAAAGACAATTACAGGCAAAAGTGATTAATGTATTGGACAGTGCAGGAGTGCAGGTACCGGAAGGTCTTATAAACAGGTTACCGGATACACCACCAAAGGGCTGGCAGGACCATATCATTGATATTTTCCCGGAGAACATTATTAAATCCATTTATGAAGGCAATGTGCTGCCCATTGTTTTTTTCAGTGTCATTTTTGGGATAGCCCTCGCTTTATTGAATGAGAGGAAGAAAAAACCCATGCTGGAGTTTACCGAAAGCCTGGCGGAGACAATGTTCAAATTCACCAACATCATCATGTACTTTGCTCCTTTCGGTGTGGGTGCGGCTATTGCGGTCACAGTGGGCCATCTCGGCATTGATATTTTGAAGAACCTTGCCTTGCTGCTTATCACTCTTTATGTGGCATTGATCGCATTCTTATTACTGGTATTACTGCCGGTCGCCTTATGGATTGCAAAAGTGCCCATCCGGAAATTTATCCAGGCCATCCGGGAACCGGTATCCATTGCTTTTGCCACTACCAGTTCCGATTCTGCCCTGCCCAAGGCGCTGGAGAATATGGAGAAATTCGGGGTGCCAAGAAAAATAGTATCTTTTGTCATTCCAACCGGTTATACATTCAACCTTGACGGAACAACTTTGTATTTATCACTTGCCTCTGTTTTTGTGGCACAGGCAGCCGGCATTCATTTATCATTCGGTGAGCAGCTGTTGATCGGACTTACCCTTATGCTGACCAGCAAAGGTGTTGCGGCCGTGCCGAGGGCATCATTGGTCATATTAATAGCGACTGCGGCCACCTTCCATTTTCCGCTCTGGCCCATCATGGCCATTTATGGTATAGATGAACTGATGGACATGGCCCGCACTTCCGTGAATGTGATTGGTAATACACTGGCCAGTTGTGTGATTGCCCGGTGGGAGGGAGAGTTTGACGATAAAAAAGCGCTGGCTTTTAGCGAAAAGGAGGCAGACGCAATTCTTGAAAAATAAAATTAAAACGAAAGGGAAGCAATGGAGTTGATGTATTTGCTGGATGGGTTTCACTGGAGCCAGTTATTACAGCCGCAATTTTATATTGAAAACGGGGGCCTCTGGCTGTTATTATTTGTTGTGTTTGCCGAAACGGGTTTGTTTGTCGGGTTTTTTCTTCCCGGCGATTCACTGCTGTTTGTCTCTGGCATCTTCGCCCATGAAATCACCACCAAAAGCGGGGAGATAAAACCGGGACTTGGTTACCAGGTGTTACAGCATTTTGGTTTTAATTATCCTTATTCTTATTGGTTCGATCTGCTGTTATTAGTAGGGTTAATTGCCGTCTGTGGTATTGCCGGCAATGCAGTGGGTTACTGGACAGGAAGAAAAGTGGGCCCTGCTATGTATAACTGGAAAGACAGGTTTTTATTTAAAAAGAGGTATCTCCACCAGGCGCATGATTTTTATGAAAAACATGGCGGGCTGGCAGTAATTGGTGCAAGATTTCTACCCTTTATCAGAACATTTGCTCCCATTGTCGCAGGGATAGTAAAAATGGACAGGAAGAAATTCCATTTCTTTAATGTAATTGGTTGTTTTGCCTGGGTAACGACGATGGTTCTCGGAGGTTTTTTTTTGCAGAAATGGATACTGAAACAATTTGGTTTTGATTTAAAAGAGCACCTTGAACTGATAGTGCTTGGAATAGTGGTGGTCACCACAGCGCCGGTATTGATCAAAATGTTCTCGGGCAAAAAGAAAAATAAAGCTTCAAACCCAAACCAGGCAGATACCCCTCAACAATAGACCATGCATAAAAAGCAATACGGCATTTTATCCATCCCTGTTATTGTTGCAGCCCTCGGTTATTTTGTAGATATCTATGACCTGCTCCTGTTCAGCATTACCCGTATCGAAAGTCTCAGCTCATTTGGTTTAACAGGTGAAAAACTTACTGCTCAGGGGGAAAGTATTCTGATGTGGCAAATGGCAGGGTTGCTGATTGGCGGAATTATCTGGGGTGTAATGGGTGATAAAAAAGGAAGACTGAGCGTTTTATTCGGGTCCATCATCCTTTATTCTCTCGCCAATATTGCCAATGGATTTGTGCAAACCACCGGCCAGTTTAAAATGGTCCGCTTTATAGCAGGATTGGGGCTTGCAGGTGAATTAGGCGCAGGTATAACGCTGGTTGCTGAACTGATCAGGAAAGAAAAAAGAGGTATTGCCACCTCATTCGTCGCAGGCCTCGGATTAACAGGGGCGGTAGTTGCCTTCATTATGAAGGAGAATTTTGACTGGAGGACCTGTTATTTCATCGGCGGAGGCCTGGGTTTATTATTGTTGATCCTCCGTATCTCTGTTTTTGAATCGGGGATGTTTCATGAGGTAAAAAAGATGGATGTGCAGCGTGGAAATTTCTTTATGCTTTTTACCAACAGGGACAGACTAAAAAAATATATCCTGAGTATCCTTATCGGGTTGCCCACCTGGTTTGTGATAGGCGTACTGGTTTCTTTTTCCAGTGAATTCGGAAAATGGATGAACATCAAAGAAAAAATTGACCCGGGCAAAGCGATCATGTATGCGTATGCTGCTATTGCTGTTGGTGATATCCTGATCGGGTTTGTGAGCCAATGGCTGAAGAGCCGGAAAAAAGCCTTGTATATCTTTTACCTGATCACGGCTGTTTTTATGGTGCTGTTCTTTACAGCACAATGGAACGGCACCGCAGCAAAAATGTACTGGATCTGCGCCGGGCTTGGCTTCGGTACCGGTTTCTGGGCTATATTTATTACGATGGGAGCAGAACAATTTGGCACTAACCTCAGGGCCACTGCTGCCACCACTATTCCCAATATGGTGAGAGGAATGCTGACAGTTTTAATACTGCCGCTGTTCAAGGGATTGCGGAGCCTGACCGATTATTATACCGGGGGCTGGATCGCTGCGATCATTATCATGCTGATAACAGTGGTAGCGGCATTATTCCTCGAAGAAACGTTTAATAAAGACCTGAACTTTGTTGAAAAATAAAAGGTGCCTAAGTTTCTTATCATACGTTTCTCTTCCATCGGTGATATTGTGCTCACCACACCCGTTATCCGCTGCCTCAGGCAACAGGTGCCTGATGCTGAAGTACATTTCCTGGTAAAAGATAAATTCCGCCCGATTGTTGAGCATAACCCATACATAGATAAACTGCATGTACTGGCGCACAGTTGGGAGCTGATGATAGAACTTTTGAAAACGGAGAATTATGATTACATCATTGACCTGCACCATAATGCCAGAACCCTGCGGGTGAAAAGGGCGCTGTCCGCTCACAGAGCCCAGTGGGCAGGACCCGGCGGGAAGAAAAAATCATTTTCATTTTACAAGCTTAACATTCCAAAATATTTCTACACGGCATTTAAGATAAACCTGCTGCCCAAAGTGCATATTGTGGACCGCTACATGAAAACGGTGGAGTCATTCGGGGTAAAGAATGACGGGCAGGGGCTTGATTATTTTATCGGACCGCATGAAATTAAAAAAGAAGATATCCCTGCTTCACATTCGGCAGGATATATCGCCTGTGTGATTGGCGCTGCGCATGGCACCAAGCGATGGCCCGTGTCAAAATGGAAAGAGTTTTGTACTAAAATAAGCCACCCCATTATTTTATTGGGCAGCGCCGAAGACCGGGTAAGAGGAGATGAGATGGCTGCCGTGGATACGGTGAAAGTGTATAATGCCTGCGGTAAATTCAGCCTGAATGAAAGCGCCGACCTGGTAAAAAAATCAAAACTCGTTATCACCCATGATACCGGGCTGATGCATATTGCTGCCGCTTATAAAAAACCTATTATCTCCCTTTGGGGAAATACGGTTCCTGCATTTGGCATGACGCCCTACTACGGAGCTGCCATGGTGCCGGATGCCATCATGCAGGTGAACAAACTCTGGTGCCGGCCCTGCAGCAAGATCGGTTTTGACAAATGCCCGCTGGGGCACTTTAAGTGCATGGAAAAAATTGCAGCAGATGATGTGCTGCAAAGGGCCAGGCAGCAAATCTGAGAGAAATTAATCTGACAGTCAACCGCCCGGCTTTGTTTTTCAGAAAAAGAAGATAAAGGTCAGCGCAAAAAGTATGACAAACCCGGCAATCACTAAACGGGCCTGCACATCTTCGCTTTCCATCATGAGTCGAAATTTTTTCATAACCTGATTTTTAGTTTTCAAAAAAGATTCAGTAATCAGGTTTTCCAGGAATGGGTATGCGGATATTCAGAAAGGATAGCAGATAAAATGAGGATGGAGCAAAAATAAAACTGAAATTAGTACCGGGAAACAGGAAAACTACGATAACCGGCAATTCAGACAGTTAAAAATCACCTAAGAAACCGTATGCTACGGATTTTTACGATAATCTTTTGTACCCTGACTTTTAGTTCAGCCAGCGGGCAGCAAGGGCATACAGATTCTTTTTATTTATACGGAGATGTAAAGGCGGCTATTGACCGTCCCCGCTTCAAAAAACATAAAGAAACCCTGGTCATCTTTTATGCGCTGCCCAACGGCAATACTACCGCACAAACAATGGGTAAAAAAATGCAGCCGGGCGATGACTGGCATTTTGATATCCAGCATATCCGGGCGCAGACCCAATTTATCCGGCTGCAGCTCCGGAATAAAAATGTGGTGGTGATTTACCTGGAAAATGATTACAAAAGCTGGCCTTTGTGGAAGCAAAAACATCCGGATTTCAAAATACTCATCCCAAAAATAATTGACTCTCTTGCCGGGATGATTGCCGCCAGAGGGAAAAGCATTTACCTGAATGGCCACAGCGGGGGCGGCAGTTTTATTTTTGGTTACCTGTCAGGGGTGGGGCCCATACCCGCTACTGTAAAGCGTATCAGTTTCCTTGACAGCAACTATGGGTACGACAGCAGCTATTACCCGGCCATCCGCCAATGGCTGAAAGAAATAAAAGGAGCCGCATTAAATGTATTTGCCTACAACGACAGCATAGCACTGTATAACGGAAAGCCACCCGTATCTGCCACCGGCGGCACCTGGTACAGGGGCCACCTGTTGCTGAAACACCTGCAGGGTGATTTTCTGTTTTCAACTGCAATTACTGACAGCCTTGATATTTACAGAAGCGCTGACGAAAGAGTACAGTTCTTTTTTAAGACTAACCCGGACAGGGGTATCTATCACACACAGCAGGTGGAACTGAACGGGTTTATCCATTCCGTTCTCTGCGGAACAAAACATGATTCCCGGAAGTACAGGTATTATTCTTCGAGGGCCTATTCAGATTTGATTGAATAGCCAGCTTCAGAAATAGTTTTGCTGAAATAAAACCGGGAATTGTTTTTTTATTTTTCCCTGCTTATTTTTATCCAGTTCTTAAAATCCTTTCCTGTATTTCTGAACACACAATTCGCTGAGTGCCCTTCGCTGGCCTTCTTTTATCTCTCTAATGATCACTTCCAGTACCGGTGCCGGTACTTCGTTGTCAGTCTTTTCCAGCTTGATGCGGTCATGCATTTGCCCGGTGCCCATATAGCTTTTGAAGAGGCGCTCCTGTATGTAACGGGCCAGTTGATCGGAGCCAACCGTATCACGGCCGATCTTTATCAGGCCGATCTCATCCACCTGCACCAGTAATATTTTTTCAGCAGGCTTGTTGCCGGGATTGGCAGCCACTGCCGGCCCCAAACTGAAGCAGGCGATTGTAAACAGCGCAACAAATAATTTCATAACAATAGATTTCGGCCCGGCCCGGAAGAACTAAAGTTAACAAGCCCCGCATTTTTATAACAAAAAACGTTCCCGCAATACAGGAACGCTTCAAAAAAATCAGGGAACACCTTATTTCATCAGATCTTTGGTGGCTTCCATGATGGGATGGCGATCAATATACTGGCCGATAAAATCAATTTTTCCGGCATCATTGAAATGGTTGACGCTGTGTATCCAGAACTTGATGTTTTTACCGTTTTTGTAAGTCACATCTGCCATATGCCAGTACAGCACCCATTTACCCGGCGGGGCCACATCGGGCTGCTGGCTTTCATTTACCAGAAGAGGTAAAACAATCTGTTTGGAGAAGCTGGCGGATTGAATAAGTTTCCAGCGACCGGTATAATAATCTTTCACGGCTTGTTTGCCGATCAGGCTGTCGCCGCCGGACCAGGTATAGCGGATATTGTCATCATAATCTGCCACCATACCATCTATATCACCTTTCGCAAATGCAGCATACGAATTTTTAACGGCATCTCCGGCGCTGATGTCCAGCAGTTCGGTAGCCGGTTTCTTTTCATCGCCGGATGTGGTGGCGGTTTTGCCGGCATCATCCGTTTTTTTGTCATCTTTCTTTTCGTTGTTGCAGGCGATCAACAGCAGGCAGGCAGTCGCTGCAATGAAAAACTTTTTCATTTTTGTTGTTTGGTTTGGTTAAAAAATAAAAGGGAGGATTGGCTTGTAAGTCTGGATGGGGCGGAAGAGTTATGAAGCTAATGAAATTTATTACCCCGGCCAATTTTATTGTAATTCAGGTAGTGTCTTAGTTTGAATTCTTAGCCACTGAGGCACAAAGACAGGAAGCAACACAAAGTATTCTTTGTGACCACTTAGTGCCTTTGTGGCATATTTATCTGAATTTAGAAACTAAGCTACTACCGCCATTCACTCAACTCCAGCCAGCGCAGTTCTTTTTCATCCAGCAGGCGGGTTACTTCGCCAATGCGTAGCGAAAGCTGCTGCAATTCTTCAAAAGGGGTGCTGCCGCTGTTCAGTTTTTGTGTAACGGTTTCTTTTTCTTTAGTTAAATCTGCAATTTCTTTTTCCAGCATTTCAAATTCTCTTTTCTCTTTGTAAGAGCATTGCTTTCTGGTTGCTGGTTTCTGGTTGCTGGTTACCCCGGAAGAACTGGTTTCTTCTGGCTTTTCCGAAGAAGTCCTTGCGGACAGACTTCTGACCTCAGGCCTCATTTCCTCCTCTCTGTACTGCGAATAATTGCCCGGGAAATCCCTGATGACCCCGTTCCCTTCAAACACAAAAAGATGGTCCACCAGCCGGTCCATAAAGTAGCGGTCATGCGATACGATCAGTAAACAGCCCGGAAACTCACTGAGAAAATTTTCCAGCACACCTAATGTTGGCAGGTCCAGGTCATTGGTGGGCTCATCCAGTATCAGAAAATTGGGATTGCTGAACAGGATGGATAATAAATGCAGCCTTCTTTTCTCCCCGCCGCTTATTTTACTGATATAAGTATATTGTTTGTCCGGGTCGAATAAAAACAACTGGAGAAACTGTGCAGCGCTCAGCGAACCGCCCCCTGCCAGCGGGAAACTTTCGGCCATCGTCTTCACAAACTCAATCACCCGCATATCTTCCTTCACCAGCAGCCCCTGTTGTGAATAGTTGCCGAAGATGACGGTATCACCTACATTCACTTTGCCGCTGTCAGCTTTCTCCATTCCCTGAACGATATTGATGAAGGTGGATTTGCCCACACCATTCTTGCCCACCACGCCGATCCGTTCTCCTTTTTTGAACGTATAGTCAAAGCCTTTCAGCAGCACATTGTCGCCATAACTTTTATATACTTTTTTTAGTTCAAGTACTTTGCCGCCGAGCCGGTTCATCTTCATATCTAATTGCAGTTGTTCATCCACTATCTGCTGTTTGGCTCTCTTTTCAACAGTATAAAAATTATCCTGCCGGCTTTTGCTTTTAGTGGTACGGGCCCTGGGCTGCTTGCGCATCCATTCTAATTCTTTGCGGTAGAGGTTGCGGGCTTTGTCAATACTGGCCGCATCACTTTCAGCTCTTGCTGCTTTTTTCTCCAGGTAGTTTTCATAATGGCCTTTGTACACATACATATTGCTGTTGTCCAATTCCCATATCTCTTCACAAACAGCATCGAGGAAATAGCGGTCATGGGTCACCAGCAGCAGGGTTACATTTTCTTTATCAAGATAATGTTCCAGCCATTCCACCATGTCCACATCGAGGTGGTTGGTGGGTTCGTCCATAATCAGCAGCACATGCTTGTGCTCAAAGCCGATATCAATTAATGTTTTGGCAAGGGCTACCCTTTTTCGCTGGCCACCGCTCAGGTCACTTACCGGCTGGGTCAGGTGGTGGATGTTCAGTTTGCCCAGCACCTGCTTCACTTTGGCATCAAAATCCCAGGCGCCGAGTTCATCCATTTTAATGATGGCAGCGCTGAGCTTATCCGGGTCGCCTTCTTCGCTGATGGCCTCGTATTCTTTGATGGCATTTATGACCGGGTGATTGTGAAAGAAAATATTATCAAGGATGGACCGGTCTTCGATAAAGGAAGGCTCCTGTTCAAAGAGCACCACATCCACTTCTTTATTCACCCACAATTTTCCTGCATCGGCGATCTCTTTCCCGGCCAGTATTCTCAATAAAGTGGACTTGCCGGTACCGTTTCGGGCTACCAGCGCTATTTTTTCGCCTTCTTCTATATGAAAGGAAATACCGGAAAAAAGCGGCTGTATGCCATAACTTTTGGTGAGTCCCTCAACGGAAACATAGTGCATGGGGCAAATATACAGCTCCCTTTACGGGAATATTTGCAGGCATATTTTTGAATGGATAAATCCCGAGAGAGCCCATGCAATAACCGAATAAGGGGTGGACGCCGCAAGTTTACAGATCTTGCATAAACAGGTTGAACTTCCTGAAGATCGGCCCGACAATTTTATTAAAGCACAAAAAAGGCTTCGTAAACTGCCTGCCGGGAGGCGGCATAAACCACAAGAGATTATCTTTGATAAATAATAACAACTAAAATGGATTATTCAAGAGTATTTAAAATGACTTTTGCAAGTATCTATCCGTTATATATACAAAAAGCGGAGAAGAAGGGACACACAAAGGCAGAAGTGGATACCATTCTTTTTTGGCTGACAGGGTATAATAAACAAACATTGCAACAACAAATCAACAGGAAAACTGATCTTGAAACATTTTTCGCCCAGGCGCCACAGATCAATTCAAATGTTTCAAAAATTACAGGTCTCATCTGCGGATACCGTGTCGAAGAGATCGAAGACAAACTCATGCAAAAGATCCGTTATATGGATAAGCTGATTGATGAACTGGCAAGAGGAAAGAAAATGGAGTCAATCTTAAGGAAGTAGGGGTAAAAACCCTCCAGGAGTTCCCTGATTATAAAATTTACACTGAGTGAAACTCCCGGAGGGTTTAGCTGAATTACTTTAGATATTTCCCAAAGAATTCAATCGTTCGCTGCCAGGCCAGTTTGGCGGCATCTTCATTGTACCGGGTCGGGGCCGTATCGTTGTGAAAAGCATGCTGCGCCCCTTCATAGATATACAGTTCATAAGGGATATTATTTTTTTTCAGCGCTTCTTCATAAGCGGGGATACCGGCATTCACCCTCTCATCGAGCCCGCCGTAATGCAGTTGAATAGCCGCTTTTATTTTGACCACATCTTCCGCCGCCGGCTGGCGGCCATAAAAAGGAACAGCCGCTTTCAGTGAAGGGACATTCACGGCCAGGTTATTGGACATAGCGCCGCCCCAGCAGAACCCTACACAGCCGAATATGCCGTTGCAGTCCTTACGGGTGGGCAAATAATCAAATACTTTGATGAAGTTCTGCAGGTTATCTTCCGGCTTCAGTTGCTGGAATTTTGTTCTTGCCTCATCTTCATTTTCCGGCGTGCCGCCGAGAGATGATAAGGCATTGGGCGCAATAGCTAAATACCCCGCTTTGGCTGTACGGCGGGTTACATCTTCTATATGTGCATTCAGACCGCGGTTCTCATGTATCACCACCACGGCTGCATAGGGCTTATCTTCTTTGGGCCGGGCCACATAGGCCTGCATATCGCCATTGATACCGGGATAGTTGATCTTTTCCGTAAAAAGTTCCCCGTCGCTGGTAATGGCCGCATGGGCATAATTGACTTCCAATAAGGGCAGCAGTGACATAGCTGCGGCCGTGCCACCGGCAAGGATGGCAAGGCGGCGGAGAAATTCAGTTCTGCTTAATGGCTTATGGGTGTACTCATCGTACAGGTTGATGATGCGCTGGTCCATATTGTTGAGTTGAGGATATTAAAGGTAGGAGATAATGCGGATGATGGATAATGTACCAATCTAAGTCAGGGTTAAAAGACTGATCTCCCGGGGTGTTTGTCATGCCGAGGTACGAGGCATCTCGAAGATTGGGTTTTTCTGGTAAGCTCAGGTCTTTGAGACTCCTCTGCAGCCTGTATTGAGGAACGAAGTATCGGAGTGACAAACACCCCGGGAGATTGCAACACAAACAGAACACCCCGGGATGATGAATGGTAGCCCACCTGCCCAAAACAGGCTTATCTTTACCGAAATTTTTCAAAATGAAATACGGCCTGATATTACTTTCTGCTATTCTTTTGACCGCCTGTAACAACAGCGGCGATTCAAAGGATAAAAAAGATGACACTGTTGCAATGCAGAATACTCATGATACGATGCACCATGCACCAACTGCGGGTGGAGTACCCGAACTGCCTGCCGTACCGGAAGGGGCGAAAGTATTTTTTAAAAACCTGAAAGAAGGCGCCAGCATTTCATCGCCTTTCAAGCTGGAGATGGGTGTAGAAGTGATAAAAGTAGATACAGCCGGGCCGGTAGTGGCGGGTTCAGGTCACCATCACCTGCTGATCAATGGGCCTGATTCTTTTGCTGCGGGGGAAGTAATTCCGAAGGATTCATTGCACATCCATTTTGGAAAAGGGCAAACGGATTATGAACTGAACCTTGGCCCCGGCAAATACAAACTGACCCTGCAGATGGCAGACGGCCTGCACCGGTCGTATGGAGGCCAGCTTGCTGCTGCTATTAATGTTACTGTAAAGAAATAGCAGGTAAGCAAATGGTTTTATTGCCTAACTGAATTTTGTTTTGATAAACAACCTGAAAGCCGTCAGCGAGGAAACAATCACCGTGGTGTAAAAGAATACCCGGATGATCGTCCGGTCGCTTTTATACATCATCAGCAGGGTGGAGCAGATAAGCATCAGCCCGAGGATAAATACGAACCCAAGCCGGTTGATCCCCTGCCGCATGGCTTTATTGGTGTAGCTGTCTTCCTGCAGGTTGATCTCATGTTTGAGCACCCCCCGCTTCAGGTTGCTCATCACTTCTTTCACATCACGGGGAAATTTATCAATGAAATAGATATAATCTTCCGCGGAACTGATGATCTTGTTGAGTATTGCCTTCCACCCAAACCGTTCCTTTATCTTATCTATGGCATAGGGTTTCACCATATCGGCCAGCGAGATGCTGGCTTCAAGGTTCTCTCCGAATTTCTGGATGGTGGCGATTGTTTTGATAAGCATAAACAGGTTGCCCGGCACTTTCAGGTCGTATTTGATCAGTGTCTTGAATGTTTCCGACATTACCTGCGACATATCCACCTGCTCATAGGAAATATAGCTGTACCTCTTTATCACCTCGCTTATCTCAAATTCGAGGTCTTCGAAATGTTTAAAGTAAACCACTTCGCAGATGTTCAGGATGGCCCTCGTTATTCTCCGGGAATCTTTCTGGGCAAACCCCAGCATGAAGTTGATGAGGCCTTGTATCTGTTTTGGTTTCAGGGTGGCTGCCATGCCGTGGTCTATCAGTACGATCTGGTTTTCGCCGCGGATAAAAATATTGCCGGGGTGCGGGTCAGCATGAAAGAAGCCATGCTTTAAAATCATCTTCAGGATAATGTGGGTACCGTTCTCAGCAATTTTCTGGGTATTGAACCCTGCTTTCCGTAAGGCCTCCGGATCATCGGGCTTCATGCCGCTTACATGCTCCATGATAAGCAGCTTATGTGAGGTGTATTGCGAGGCTACCATCGGGATATAGCAGGTATCATCATCCTGGAACATGGCAGCAAACCTCTTCATGTTGGATGCTTCGTTGGTATAGTCCAGCTCCTTCATCATATTGTTGCCAAAATCTTCCACAAAGCCCAGCACATTAAAATGCGCCAGCTCCGGGTATGATTTCAGAGCTTGACGGGCCAGAATCTTCATCAGCACCAGGTCCAGTTTTATTTTTTCCTTGATGTTGGGCCGCTGCACTTTCACTACCACTTCTTCGCCGGTAAGCAATTTGCCGCGGTACACCTGCCCGATAGAGGCAGAGGCAAGCGGCTTTGTTTCCAGGTTGGCAAAGACTTTTTTGATCGGGTCGCCTAATTCTTCTTCGATGATACGGACGGCGGCATCATTATCAAAAGGCCGGACCGATGCCTGCAGTTTTTTCAATTCATCCCGTAGTTGCTCGGAAGCGAGGTCGGGCCGGTCGGCCAGTATCTGTCCGAACTTGACGAAAGTAGGACCCAGATCTTCAATGATCATGCGGATGCGCTGCGAACGGGTGGTGAGTTTCTTGCCCTTAGGGTCAAAAATGCGGCGGAACCAGCTATGGAAAAACCAGTTCTTGATGATGTGCTTAAGAAATATGAGGATAATGGCAATCAGCCGCAAGGTGTTTCGAAAAAAATTCCGGACCTGGAATATCCACATAGCAGAAGGTTTGGTTTTGTTTCGGCGGATGAATATAAAAAAATTAACCCGGTTTCCTGCCCGCGGGACCTATTTCCTTTTAACAGGGATAAAATGTTTTGCTAAAACAAGCATCATCTTGTTTAATGTCAGGCCTCATGGCATAGTTATAGCGTCTTAAGTGATGTAATACGACTACGCCTGATAAGCTTCGCCGTACGCAGTAATGTAAGAAAACCAGTTACTGCCCTGTTGTAACAGGGCGGTTTCCAGTAAACAATTTTCCGTATGACTCTATTTATTACAAAAAAAGTATTCCCATGAAACGAACTTTCAAACTCGCTGCACTGGCATTAATAATTGTGCCGGGCAGCTCTCTTTCAAACAACATTGCTGCACAGTACGATGACTACGACCGGGGCAGGGATGTGACTTACCAGGATTTTTATGATGAACTGAGCCCACATGGCCGCTGGGTGGAATATCCCGGTCAGGGCTCCCGTACAGACGGGACAAGTTATGTGTGGGTACCCGATGCCGGCGATGATTTCCGTCCCTACAGCAGCAATGGGCACTGGGTGTGGACGGAAGACTATGAATGGATGTGGGTGTCTGATTATGACTGGGGCTGGGCGCCGTTTCACTACGGCCGCTGGGATTATGACAGCTATATCGGCTGGTATTGGGTTCCCGGTTATGAATGGAGCCCTGCCTGGGTGGCATGGAGGGATGGAGGCGATTACTATGGCTGGGCCCCGATAAGACCGGGCATCAGCATCAGTATCAACTTCAATATCGGCGGCTATAATCCGCCCAATGATTTCTGGTGTTTTGCACCAAGGCGATACATCACCCACCGCCGTGTGCGGGATTACTGTGTTGACCGCAGGCAGAATATGACCATCATCAATTACACCACTATCATTAATTATAATAATTACAGGAGTGGTTATGGTTTTCGTTCCGGACCAAGAAGGTATGAAGCAGAAAGATATTGCGGACGCATCAACCCGGTACGATTCCGGGAGAGTTATTCACCCGGCCGCACATTTTACCGGAACAATGAAGTGAATGTGTATCGTCCCAGCATCCGCCAGGATAATAATCGCCAGTTTGCGCCAAGAAGTTTTGAAAGATATGACCGTAGCAACGGCAATTTCAGAAACAGGAGCAATGACAATGGCTATCGCAGAAATGATGATAATGATTTCAGAAGGGACAATGCCATCAACAACCGGCCTGACCGCCGTGACAGGGTGGATAATAACCGCTCATTTGACCGGAGAGACGATAATAATGGCCGAAGTAATGACTTCCGCAGAGATAATAATACCCGGCAACCACGGCAGGATAATAATCCGCCACAACCTGACCGCAGGAGGTTTGACAGACCGGATAACAACAACGATAGGCAACCGGGAAGAAATGATGACAGGCGCATCTATCAGCCCAACGAAAGGCCAAACAGGGATATGAACCCCGGAAACAGAAATATTGATAACAACCGGCGCTTTGACCGCAGGCCGGACGAAAGAAGAGTGGAAAACAATCCCGCAAGACAACCAGAGCAAAGAACAGATGATAACTGGCGCCGGCGGCAACCACAACAAATAGAAAGAAGGCAGGAACAACATCAGCCCCCGCAACAAATGGAAAGAAGGCAGGAGCAACGACAGCCTCCGCAACAAATTGAAAGAAGACAGGAGCAACCTCAGCAACGCAGCTTTGAAAGAAGAAGCGATGATGGGAACCGCCAGCAGAGCGGGGGAGAAAGAGGGAACGGCAGCAGCAATGGTGGCGGGAGAAAAAGGTTTGAAAGAAATTAATTAAGCCCTGAATTAAGATAAACGGCCCTGCATCCTTAGCTTGCCGAAGGAGCGGGGCCGTTCTCTTTAAAACTTAAGTTGTAGTTTCCATATAACTTTCAACCGGTTCGCAGCTACACCCATCGTTGCACTCAGGGTGACAAAAGCAGATTATGCTTCTGCTTCCATATAGGAAGAAACCGGTTCACAAGTACAAATGAGGTTCCTGTCGCCATGAGTATTATTCACCCTTGCTACCGAAGGCCAGAATTTGTTTTGCGTAACATAGTAAAGCGGGAAGGCTGCTTCTTTTCTTGAATAGAGATGTTTCCATTCATCAGTCGTTACTACAAACTGTGTATGCGGTGCATTCTTCAGCGGGTTGTCTTTTTTACCGGCCCTGCCTTCTTCAATGGCTTTTATTTCTTCCCGTATGGAAAGCAATGCATCGCAGAAGCGATCCAGTTCAGCTTTATCTTCGCTTTCAGTCGGTTCGATCATAATTGTTCCCGGCACGGGGAAGCTCATAGTAGGTGCATGAAATCCGTAATCAATCAGCCGCTTGGCCACATCTTCTGCTTCCACTTCGGCTGATTTTTTAAATGGCCTTAAGTCCACAATGAACTCATGAGCACACTGCCCGTTGTGATTGGTATAAAGAATATCATAAGCCCCTTCTAATCTTGCCCGCATGTAATTGGCATTGAGAATGGCGTATTCTGTTGCCGCCGTCACACCTTCCTGGCCCAGCATTCTGATATAGCCATAGCTAATGAGAAGAATGCTTGCTGAACCGTATGGAGCTGCAGAAACAGCTCCGTGCGAAGCGAACTCTCCAGGGGTTTTAAACCCCTGGAGAGTTGTATGCCCGGGCAAAAACTTTGCTAAATGTTCTTTTACACAGATCGGGCCCATGCCGGGGCCGCCGCCGCCATGTGGTATGGCAAATGTCTTGTGCAGGTTCAGGTGACAAACATCGGCGCCGATCAGGCCCGGTGCAGTTAATCCTACCTGCGCATTCATATTGGCGCCATCCATATATACCTGCCCGCCATGCTGGTGAATGATGCCGGTTATCTCCTTCACTGTTTCTTCATACACACCATAAGTGCTGGGGTAAGTGATCATAATGCCGGAAAGATCTTTGCTGTATTGGGCAGCTTTTGCTTTCAGGTCATCTACATCAATATAACCATTCTCCAGTGCCTTTACCACCACCACTTTCATTCCGCACATCACGGCGCTGGCAGGATTGGTGCCATGTGCAGAAATGGGAATCAGCATCACCTTGCGGTTGGCTTGTCCGTTGGCCTCATGAAAAGCTTTGATGGTGAGCAGTCCGGCATACTCACCCTGTGCACCGCTGTTGGGTTGCAGGCTGCAGCCATCAAAGGCGGTGATCTCACAGAGGTATTTTCCGAGTTCATCAATCACATATTTATATCCTTCCACCTGGTCAGCCGGGGTAAAGGGATGTATATTGCTCCATTGCCTCCAGCTCAGCGGCATCATTTCAGTGGCCGCATTCAGTTTCATGGTACAGCTTCCGAGTGAGATCATGGAAGTGTTCAGTGAGAGGTCTTTGTTCTCCAGTTGTTTGATGTACCGCATCATCTGGCTTTCGCTGCGATGTGTGTTGAAGACGGGGTGGGCAAGAAAAGCCGATGCCCGGGTGAGTGCGGCAGGAATATGCTGCAGCTCCGCATCCTGTGCAATGCTGAAAGCCACCGGGTCTTTGTCGTTCTCAAAACAATTGATGAGGTCGTAGAGGTCACCCACATCTGTTGTTTCGTCCAGTGAAATGCCGATGTGGTTATTATCAATATAGCGGAGGTTGATCTGCTGCCTTTCTGCTTTTGCTTTGATAGCGGTTATATCTTTTACTTTTATCACAATCGTATCAAAGAAGTTGCCTGATACCAGTTCAAATCCCCTTTCTTCAACTGCTTCCGCCACCGTTTGTGTAAGCAGCGCTACTCTCTTTGCGATGTTTTTCAATCCATCCGGGCCATGATACACTGCATACATGGCTGCCATGTTAGCCAGCAGCGCCTGTGCGGTGCAGATATTTGAAGTGGCTTTTTCTCTTTTAATATGCTGCTCCCTTGTCTGCAAAGCCATTCGCAAAGCCCGGTTGCCCTGCGCATCAATGCTTACGCCGATGATACGGCCGGGGATACTTCTCTTAAAATCATCTTTGGTGGACATAAAAGCGGCATGCGGCCCGCCATAACCCAACGGCACACCCAAACGCTGTGCAGAGCCGACTGCTGCCTCGGCGCCCAGTTCACCGGGGGGCGTCAATAATGTTAGTGCCAGCAGATCAGTTGCCATCACCACAAAGCCACCCGCAGCATGAACCTTGCTGATAAAATCACGGTAATCTTCGATGGAGCCTTTATCGTTCGGGTACTGGACGATGGCGCCGAAATAAGTTGGATCAACAGCCGATGTTTTGTAATCCCCTTCCACAATTTCAATTCCTACGGGTACAGCCCTTGTCTGCAACACATCTTTTGTCTGCGGGAAAATTTCCCGGTCAACAAAGAATTTTGGCCGCTCAATATGGTCCTGTTTGTTCAGGGTATTGAAGAACATCGTCATGGCTTCGGCAGCAGCGGTGGCTTCATCCAGCAGCGAGGCATTGGCAATGGGTAATGCAGTCAGGTCGCTTACCATGGTCTGAAAGTTCAGCAGGCTTTCGAGGCGTCCCTGGGATATCTCTGCCTGGTAGGGTGTGTACTGGGTGTACCATCCGGGGTTTTCAAAAATAGTGCGGAGAATAACCGACGGAACAATGGTGTCGTAATACCCCTGCCCGATATAATTCTTGAATAGTTTATTTTTTAAAGAAATATCCTTGATGTGCTTCAGGTATTCATGCTCACTCATCGCCGGGGGAATATTCAACTGATGGTCCATACGGATGGCAGCGGGAACAGTATTACTGATCAGTTGGTCCAGGTTTTCAGCGCCGATCTTCTTCAGCATTTTCTTTGTGTCAGCTTCACCGGGTCCGATGTGGCGGGGGACGAACTCGTTTGATTGTTGTTCGAAGAGATTCATAAATGGATTTCCTTATGTTGTAAAAAAGATGCGCAAAGTTACGGTCTGCAGGTCAGAATTCCCGGTGATCAAAGCTTCCCTTCCTTCTCCATTTTACGCAGTTCCGTACTGGTATGGCTGCTGCCGTCATGGCTCCACCCGGGCGGCCCGAAAAGATAGTTCCACCGTTGCCGGAAGCTCAGTCCTTTTTTGCGGATGTCTTTACCTATGCTTTTCCATTCATGCACCACAATATTCAGCGGGTCTTCTTTTTGCAGCGGTTTGGTAAGGCCGTATTTTATTGACTGATATTCTGCGGCATTTAGCTCCGGCTGAAAAGTACCGAACAGCCTGTCCCAGATGATGAGGAACATGCCCATGTTCTTGTCTAAGTATTTTGGATTGGAGCCGTGGTGCACCCGGTGATGTGAAGGAGTGACCATGAAGTATTCGAGGAATCCCAGTTTGTTTATTTTCTCCGTATGCACCAGTATGCCCCATGTTTGTGTGGCCGCATAGATAAATGCGATGTCAATGGGCTGAAAGCCCAGCAGGGCAATAGGGATGAAATATACAAAACGGTATAGCGGCTCCAGTATGGAAGAACGGAACCCGACCGTCAGGTTGAACTTCGGGGACGAATGATGGGTGACATGGGTGGCCCAGAAAAGGCGGCAGTAATGATCCACCCGGTGCAGCCAGTAGTACATGAAATCTTCAAACAGCAGCAGGACTATCCAGTATATCCAGGGGTTTTGTATGGGCGCTGCTATGCGGTGATCATAAAAGAAGCTGAGGATAAAACCGATGTAAACGATACGAAAAGCCAGGTCAATGGCGCCGTTGAGTATCATGAAGTAGATATTCTGGGCGCTGTCTTTTAATGAGTAGCTGTCCTGTTTGCGGAGTTTGCTGATAAAAATTTCCAGCCCTATCACAATCAGGTAGAGTGGTGTGGTGATGAATATTAATAATTGCTCCCTGGCGGTTCCCATGCGGGCAAAAGTAGTCATACGGGTCATATAAGTCAAATGAGTCAATGACTGAATGTTGTGACCTGACATATATGACTGATTTGACTTTTATGACTTCCTGTATCTTGCATCCATGGCGAAGGACCTTCTTACCAACTGGGAAAAGAAATCGGGGGAGAGACAGAAAGAGTACAAAAAATTCCTGCACCGGGCCAATAAGAACAAAGTGCTGAAGCAATTGACAGACCTGAATGACGAAGCATTTCAAAAAATAGATTGCCTGCAATGCGCCAATTGCTGTAAAAACCATTCACCCCGGTTCACCCCGCCGGATATTAAACGCATCAGCAAGTGGCTGGGCATGAAGGAAGGCGATTTCAAAGATACCTACCTGCAGGTGGATGAGGACGGAGATAATGTGCTGAAAGATCTGCCCTGTGCTTTTCTCGGCGCTGATAATTACTGCAGCATCTATGAGGTGCGCCCTACCGATTGCGCCCGGTTCCCTTATATGGATGATGACTTCATGCTGAAGCGGCAGCCGCTGGCGCTGAAAAATTCTTCTTTCTGCCCGATTACATATTATGTGATAGAAAAGCTGATTGAAGCTGAGAAAAGCAAGTAGTTATTTTTTTCTGATCAGCGGCGAACTGGCTTTCCCCTTCAGCACTTTGATCACCTTGCCAATATTCTTTGCCAGGGCTTCTTCTGTTTTAAGATAATTGAGGTAGCGGTTCACTTCTTTTTGCCGGGAGGGAGTCAGTTCCTGAAAAGCTGTCAGCAATTTATTCTCCTCCAGTTTCTTTTTAAATGCCGGGTGCATGGGCACATTCTTATTTCTTTCCAGCCCATCCTGTTCAATTTCGAAACGGGCCACTTGACCCACTTTTACTTTACCGCCATTCAGCATCGGGCCGTTTACATAGAGCCGGTATTCTTCTCCTTTTACCGGGCAAAGTGTTTGCTGGAAGAAAAAACCATTGATGGTTCCTTTTACCGGGATATAACCTTTAGTAGCCGTTAATTTGTCTGTGATGGTATTGGGCACATTTACGTAGGGGTTGATGCCGGCTTTGGAAATTTTTGCATTGAAAGAGAATGGCATAAATAGTTTATTTCCTGTACTCTAGGATCGTTCTTACCTGGTTGGCAAGAATAACCAATCCATATGTATCGGGCTCTCCGTCTTTATATTCATCGCTTATGATACGAATGGGAGTAAAGAATTTATCCTCTTCATCCGGGCCGACATACCCAACCAGGAGAACTTTATTCATCAACCTGGGTTCATCAACGAATCCGGCCAAAAGATCAGAAGTGTTTATAGTTAAAAACTGATTTTCTCTTTTTGTGTAGTTGATATTGATCTTTTGGTCGGGTGCAAACCCAGGGTCATATGCAGGCGCCCAGTATTTCACAATCTTTAATGCAAATGAGTGATGAAGGCGACCCCCTTTTCTACTGAGCGGGGTCATTTTACTTACCATGTCGCCTGTATAAAAAAGCTCCACTAGTCCTTCATCTCTGACATAATTAGTGAACATAGATTGGGAGCGATTGTATTGGCCATTTTTATTTATGCCATAGCCCAGTATGTCATTTCTCATTATTTTGAAAGCACTTGCCAGGATTGAGTCTTGGAGTGGATCCTTTTTATTAAGGAATTGAACGTCAATCCCGATTACCTTGGGGTTCAGGCTATCGAGTTTGATCAATAAATTCCCCAGGATTTCCCTATCAGCTTTTTCAATATTGATTAGGACGATATCAGGATCGAGACCCGGGGTAAGATTAACAGAGGGCATATTGCATCGCTGGGCTGTCAATGAGATCAAAAGAAGCAGAATCGGTTTCTTTAGCATAAAATAAAATCGGTTTTGTTATTTCCCCGTCAACTCATCCCATGCCGCCCGCTTGTTGCAGTTAGTTTGGCAGTAATGCTCTTGGGCACTTTTACACAGGGGTTGATGCCGGCCTTGTAGATTTTAGATTTGAAAATGAATTTCATAGCCTTCTAAGCGAAATGATTTCTTGCTGATTCTATTCAATAATTAATTCAACTGGACGGATGAAAACCTGCTGGTTGTTGTAATTGCTTGCGTAGATGCCATAAAAAATTACCCTATCGTTTATTCTCAACTCAGTGAATTTTTGCCTTAAATCCCCTGTGAAAATCTGGCCTTTAATTTTTTGATTCAAAATGGTAACAGAATCCCGGATAATAATAATTGAAAAACTATCAATAGGAATACGTTCCCAATGATTTCCTCCTATCCATCTAATACCCCCGATATCAGTTTGGGCTAAAAATTCTCCCCGTTTTATCAAACCACTTTCTTTTCCACCCACTGTAGCTGCATATTTAGGAAATGACTGCCCTGACAAATTAAATTGAAGGAACAGGATAAACAGGCAGAAAAAAAACTTCTTTAATC
>JBQTHS010000087.1:0-4465 GCA_052389635.1 Bacteroidota bacterium
CATAATCATCACTGGTAAAATGCAGGTGGTGCACACATACTTCAGCCGTGATGCGTTTATCCTTCAGCGGCAGCATATTCGTAAACAGCTGCAGTTCTTTTTCAGTGCTGATGTGCAGGATGTGCAGTCTGGTACCATATTTTTTGGCGATTTGAATAGCATACAGCGATGATTCGTAGCAGGCTTCCTCATCCCGGATTAGGGGATGGTCCGCGGCGGTAAGCGCCCTGCCGGCGGCTTTCATCTTTTCCAGGTTTCTCTTAATGACCGATTCATCCTCGCAATGCGTAGCGATGAGCAGTTCGCTTTGCCGGAAAATTTTGTCCAGTGTATTAGGATTATCCACCAGCATATTGCCGGTGCTGCTGCCCAAAAATATCTTGATACCGCAGATGTCTTTTTTTCTGTCGTTTGTTCTCAGCGCATCATCGCTGTTGCTGTTGCTCACACCCATGTAAAATGAATAATTGGCCAGTGAAGTATGGGCAGCAATATGGTATTTATCTTCCAGCAATTCCTGCGTCAGCGCATTGGGCACCGTGTTGGGCATTTCCATATAACTGGTAACGCCGCCCGCTACCGCCGCTTTGGCTTCCGTAGCGATGGTGGCTTTATGCGTAAGCCCCGGCTCCCTGAAGTGCACCTGGTCATCTATACAGCCGGGAAAAAGGTATTTCCCTTCGCCGTTTATTTCTGTTGCTGCAGCATCAATCCGTCCGGCAATTTTTTCGATCCTCCCGTTTTTTATCAACACATCTGCATTTCTAATCTGCCCTTCGTTGACCACCCGTATATCCTTTATCAGGTATTTTTGCATATCTTGTTTCGTCATTTTGACTAAAGCCAATACCCATGCAATTTAAACAAACCCTTGTAAGACTTGCCCTTATCCTGCTGCCCTTTTCAGTTTTTTCTCAAACTACTTATCTGCCCCCCGGGGATAAGGCCAATATACTGATGGAGAGGCTGGAAATTAAAAGCCGCAGCGATACCTTTTTCAATTACTCCAAAACCAAACCCTTCAGCCGCCGCCATGTGGTAAATGCCGTGAACCACTACACGCAGCTGAAAGGGGCCACGCTGAGCAAGGTTGACCGCTATAATGTGCAGCGCTTGATGATGAATAACCTGGAATGGGCGCCAGAAGGCGACCGGGTGAAATATGCCAGCCGGAAACCCATTGCCAAAAACTTTTACAGGACACCCGCCAATCTCTACGAAGTGCATATAAAGGATTTTGACCTCGTGGTGAACCCGGTGTTTCAATATACCCTGTCGAAAGAAAACAACAGCAGCGAAAAACTGTTCCTGAACACAAGAGGGGTGTACATCCGCGGAAAACTGGCCAATAAGATCGGTTTCTATTCCTGGATCACCGATAACCAGGAAAGGGACCCTTCCTATGTAAAACAATGGGTGGCTGACCGGCAGGCCGTGCCGGGGCATGGTTTGTACAAGGCATTTAAAACAACCGCCTACGATTATTTTGAAGCAAGGGGCTATTTCACATTCAATGTCACCAAATACATTGATGTGGCATTCGGGTACGACCGCAATTTCATTGGCGCTGGTTACCGCAGTTTACTGTTCAGTGATTTTGGCACCAACAATCTTTTCCTGAAACTGAATACGAGGATATGGCGGCTGAATTACCAGAACCTTTTTATGGAACTGCATTCTTCCATTCCACCAGCCGCCACGCAGCTGGTACCGAAAAAATATGCCGTCATGCACCACCTCGACATCAATGTTACCAAATGGCTGAATATAGGATTGTTTGAAGGGGTGACATTTGGCCGCAGGAACCGTTTTGATTTCGGCTATCTCAACCCCATCATCTTTTACCGTTCCATAGAGCAGCAGAACGGAAGTTTTGACAACTCCATCATCGGCCTCGATTTCAAGGCCAACCTGCCCAGGCGTTTCCAGGTATATGGCCAGCTGATGCTGGATGAATTCCTGTTGTCTGAAATAAAGGCCAACAACGGCTGGTGGGCCAACAAGTGGGGCATTCAGCTTGGCGCCAGATACATTGATGCTTTTAATGTAAGCAACTTCGATTTGCAGATAGAGCATAACCGGGTACGCCCCTTTACCTATTCTCATTATGATTCGGTGGCCAACTACACACATTACAACCAGCCGCTGGCACACCCGCTGATGGCCGGTTTCAGCGAGACCATCGGTATTGCCCGCTACCAGCCGGCGCCCAAATGGCTGGCCGTTGCCAAACTGATCCTGTACGGGCAGGGGAGGGACAGCAGCAGCCGCAGTTTTGGTTCCAATATATTTCTGCCCAATGTGGCGCCCTACCGCCAGGGAGATTATGGCTACAGTATCGGCAGCGGCTGGAACACCGATGTGGTCTATGGCTCATTCCTGCTCTCCTATGAGTTGCGGGAAAATCTTTTTGTGGAGCTGAATGCCATAGTGCGCCGCCAGAAGACCACGACTACCCCCATTACTTCCAATAATGTATCTGTGGTTACATTTGGAATAAGGTGGAATATGCAGCGGAGGGAGTTTGAGTTTTAGAAGGTAATTACAGGTTACTTCAATCGTAACATTTAAACAATATTGTCTGTTTTAAATCTGTAGGATTATCAGGGGGACTTACAGAACTGCAGCCGATGTAAGTTACAAAAGTTGAAAATATATTTTGTTGCTCATCTGTGTTCGGTCAGCCGGATATGTAGCTGATAGTAGTACATATTATTGAATGAGTTTTCTCGTTTCTTCATCACTGTCGTGCTTTATTTCCTCTTTGATTTGCTTTGAAATTGCTTTGCTGTCAACGAGTATTTTCAAAATGCCCTTACGGTGTATGCCGCAAGTTAGCTTTTCACTTTCAAAAGAAATATGATTAACCATATGATCCTTCTCTAAAGGCCTATATACATAGGACCCCATGTTACCTGCTGTTTTTTGTCCGGATAAAAAGTATAGTGTCAACAAAATGATTACTAGTAATTGTGTCAATTTGTTTTTGAGTGATAATGATTTTAATAGTATCATCCAAAGCATTTAATCCAAAATTAAAACGATTCCCGAAAAAACTTCCTGGATCGTAATATGGTTCACTAACATTTTCCAGTTGTTTTATGTCAAAGGGGAATGAATTTATGTCCGAGCTTGTTGTCGAAAAAGGCATACAAAAATTATAGCTTTCTCCTTTAATTTTGTGTTCGCATAAACAAAATCCCAATCGTCTTTCCGTTGTCCAAGAATGTTCTGACCAAGCAGAATCGAGATTAATTGTGTCCTTACTACTTGGGATAATTAATGAAGACTGAATAGGAAAATATGTACCAATATAAAAACCTTCCTTTATTGCGGTCTCTTTGTCATCGGAAAATGCTGAACGTTTACCTTTATCCATTCTTTCCCTGCACGCAGATTCAAATACAATAAATGCTATTAATGCAACCAGGAAAATTCCACCAATTATATATTTTAAGGTCTTTGAGGTTCTCATTTAAAATAGCAGGTAACGTCAGTCTGTGAAAAAACTATCCACAGTTGTGTATTAAAAATAAACAATTCTTTGCAACAGGTAAAAGGGAAGATTTGTCTGAAGGAGCATGCAAACAATCAAAGGAACATCACGCCATCAAATGCAGTTCAGCAGTTTAAACGAGATGGTGTCTGCCGGTAACCCGGTTCGCATCATGGATACTTTTGTAGAGAAGCTGGATCTGGGACAGTGGTGCATTTCGCCGCTACGCCCCAAATTAAAAGCTGGAGTTGGAGGCGCCCCCTGCTGACTACCTGGGCATGCGCAGGGTAAACACCCGGGGGATAAAGCAGGCCGGTAAATGCATGCTGCTGGCGGCGATAGCCTACAACCTGAAGAAGCTATTGAAATGGGAGCAAAGAAAAATCCAGACAGCAGCAATGGCGATGATGAAAGGGGCTGCAAAAGGGCTTCAAAGCCTTATCAAATATATTTTTGGTACTCCGGCGCCCGGTGGATGGCAATAGGAGCAAAAGGGGTACAAAAGCGCTAACAAAAAATCCCTCCAATAATCGGCGGGTTTTATTTTTTTTCATTTTGCGGATGGAAGTTGTGCATCAGCCACCCCATGTTGTGTGTTCGTGCTTTCCTCACTTATGTCGTTGCCTTCACATAAATCGTAGAGTCAATTTACTTTAATCAAGACGCAAAACTTTCCCAAATGATTTCTTTAATAATAAGAGGATTCCAAGTTGATAATTTTTGTCCTAACAAATTGATTGAGGCTGCTTCTGAAATTATTGAAAATTCACTTCTGTGTCCATTTACATTGTCGCTTAAATTGTCAACTAATACTCTTAATACAGTGTGTCCCGATGAATCATAATGAAGCCTTCCCCGAAATTAGGATAGTTTAGAAAACTACAGAACTTGTTAATTTTAAACTATCAAACATGAAAAGAAAACAATTCACCGAAACACAGATCATTGCAGCACTGAAGCAGTACGAAG
>JBQTHS010000088.1:0-42336 GCA_052389635.1 Bacteroidota bacterium
CTCAACAACTATTCGTTCAAAAAAAGTGGGATGTACGGATTTTAATTTTGACAGAACATCTTCTTCCAAGGAGCTTCTTATTTTGACATATCCTAATTCAAGCTGCTCTTCCGGAGTAATATCAGGAGAAAGGTTGGAATTATTTATCACCTCGTCTCTAGCGCCATTTTTTTTATTTGAATCAGTTGAAGTTTTGAAATCAGGAAACTTTCGGAGATATTTAATGTTAATGAACTCAGGATTTTGAGAAAGTAACTCCTGCCCCCTATCTGTAATCTTAAAAAATGACCTCCTAGTAGTCTCAAGTAGTTTTGCCATTTTAAGATAAGCCTTTGCCCAGTAAACATAATTGTAAAACCTTTTTTGACTTTTACTAGAGAGCCACTCATTTAATTCCTCATTAGTTAATTTGAATTCGCTGGCTAAATGCTGAATAGACTCAGAAATTGAATGTTCCTTTCCATCGCCAGAAAATTTAAGCAGAGGCAGCATTATTGTTTGAAAATCCGGTATCATACCATTTATTTTATTTTTCCCCTTTAGGGGCGGGGGTATCCAGCTTTATCTGCAATTCTTCCAACTGCTTCTCATCAATCGTAGAAGGTGCATCCAGCATTACATCTCGGCCTGCATTGTTTTTCGGGAAAGCGATGAAATCGCGGATGCTTTCGCTGCCGCCGAGGATAGCGCAAAGGCGGTCGAAGCCAAAGGCGATACCGCCATGCGGGGGAGCGCCATATTCAAAAGCGCCAAGCAGGAAGCCGAACTTGTGCAGCTGCTCTTCCTTATCCATGCCAAGAGCTGCAAACATTTTTTCTTGTAATTCTCTCTGATAAATTCTTATGGATCCGCCGCCAATCTCATTTCCGTTCAGCACCATATCATAGGCATTCGCCTTGATATTGGCATAGGGGTGTTTCAGATACTCAGCCGCATTCTTTATAACAGGATCGTTACTGATCATTGTTTCGATCTGCGATGGCCTGGGCGAAGTGAAGGGGTGGTGACGGGCCACCCAGCGATTACCTTCCTCATCATATTCAAACAAGGGGAAATCAAGCACCCAAACCAGCTTGAATTCATCGGGCTTGCGCAGACCCAGCCGTTCAGCCATTTCCATTCTCAAATCGCTGATGGCTTTCCGGGTTCTTTCTTCTGCACCGGCGAGGATTAAAATCAAATCACCAGCTTTGGCATTCACAGCACCGGCAATAGCTTTCAGTTTTTCTTCACTGTAAAATTTGTCAACACTGCTTTTATAGGCGCCATCTGCATTTACTTTTATAAACACCAGCCCCTTCATGCCAATTTGCGGACGCTTTACCCATTCTGTCAACTCGTCTGTTTGTTTGCGGCTGTATTCGCTGCAACCGGGAACACTAATGGCCAAAACAGTTTCCGCCTCATCAAATACCTTAAAGTCAGCGCCATTGATTAAAGCAGCATTATCCTGCTTCTCAACATAGACAGTAGCTGGTTTCTTCAGGTTCAGCAGCTTCATGCCAAAGCGGATGTCGGGTTTGTCGGTGCCGAAATTCCACATGGCATCTTCCCAGGTCATGCGTTGCACCGTTTCGGTGTAATCAATCCCTTTTACATCTTTGAAGACGAATTTGATCATCCCTTCAAACATATTCAGGATATCTTCCTGTTCAACAAAAACCATCTCGCAGTCAATCTGTGTAAACTCAGGCTGGCGGTCGGCCCGCAGGTCTTCATCACGGAAACATTTTACGATTTGGTAATAGCGGTCGTAACCACTCACCATCAGCAATTGTTTAAATGTTTGCGGAGATTGCGGCAGGGCATAAAACTGCCCGGGGTTCATTCTTGACGGCACCACAAAATCCCTGGCGCCTTCGGGAGTTGACTTGATCAGAAACGGGGTTTCTATATCCATGAAATTATTCTGGTGCAGGTAATTCCTGGCGGCACGGTTCACAGCATAGCGCAGTTCCAGGTTCTTCTTTACCGCATTTCTTCTCAGGTCAAGGAAACGGTATTTCATCCGCAGGTCATCCCCGCCATCGGTATCATCTTCAATTTTAAAAGGCGGAAGGGCAGATTTGTTTAATATTTTAAAAGAAGTAACAGTAATTTCAATATCGCCTGTGGGAATATTGGGGTTCTTGTTGCTTCTTTCATTAACGATGCCGGCAGCCTGCAGTACAAATTCACGGCCAGGTGGATTTTCGTCCAGTTGTTTTATCAGTTCTTCGCCAAACAGCAGTTGAGTGATGCCATAACGATCCCGCAGGTCCACAAAAGTAATAGCTCCGAATTTCCGTACGGTTTGCACCCATCCGGCAAGGGTTGCTGTTGCCCCTTTGTTTGCCAGTTTTAATTCGCCACAAGTATGAGTTCTGTACATAATTATGTTCTTCGGAAATGGTTAATAGAATTACAGCAGTTGAAGAGTGCGACGCAAGGAACGATGATATGCCTTCGCTAAAGCTTCGGCATACAAGTAGAAGCAAAGGCGCCGGCTACATAATCATTTACGTAACACTTCTTAAAACTGGCCGCAAAGATAACCCCGCAGGGCCTATTTTCAGGTATTTGCCCCTGATTTGCCGGTGCCGCTTAAATTCGCATTGCAATCAGCTATGCCGCCGGATACCACTTATATACCGGGTCAAACCGGCCTGCCACCACTAACAGGAAACCCATACGCAGATTCTGTCATTCAGAGCCTGTGGAAGGAGAAAATTTCTGCCCGGACCGGTGAGCCTGAATCAGACTGGTTTGGAGCTATATCTTTTCCCCTTCTCATTATAATTCTGATTATCGCCCTGCGCTGGAATAAATTACTGAACTATTTTGGCTGGGACAAAAAGCGAAGACTAAGGAGTGCTGCCCAAAAAATCGGAGCAGACGGACACCAATACCACTATTGGCTCAGCCAGTACAGTCCCTATTATAAATTACTTCCTGAAGATCAAAAAAAGCGTTTCCTGCTGCGGACAGCAGCTTTCATTCAGTCAAAAGAATTCCGTTTTCATTCCATGGTGGCTGAAGATTATATACCGGTGCTGATAAGCGGGGCGGCCATACAACTGACTTTTGGCCTGCGCAATTACCTGTTGGATTATTTTGATGTAATACATGTAATGCGGAGGGAATATGTGCTGGGCATTGACAAAGAAACCTACTACGGCCATGTAAGCAAGAACGGTATTCACATTTCATGGAACCATTTCCTGGAGGGATACGGTGATTACACCGACTCGGTGAATGTGAGCCTGCATGAAATGGCCCATGCCCTGCAGTTTGATGCTTACCTGGGGCTGGAAGACGGGCATGACAGAAACTTTAGAGAAAGACTGAGTGATTTTTCAGAAGAAGGCAGGCCCGTGTTCAGGGCGATGCGGAAAGGGGTGAGCCACTTGCTGGATGATTATGCCATGACCAATTTTGATGAATTCTGGGCGGTGTCTGTAGAAACATTTTTTGAAAACCCACAGGAATTTAAAGAAAAACTGCCGGCGCTTTATGAAGAAATGAAACTGTTGCTGAACCAGGATCCGCTGGAACCGGGGAAGGTGCTGAATGCAGCGCTTGGTTGGTGAACGTTACGCCTAAAATAATAAAATATCCTCAGCGTTTCTATGGGCACTCTGTGGGCCATTTTCCTGCCTGGCTTGCAAATCCAAAATCTTTGTTTACTTTTAGAAACTGTCCGAACCATTGAAAACAATTTAATATCCACCCGATGCTCACCATCCTTCTTATCTGTCTTTTAAGGCGGCTGTACCTGCAGGCCAGAGAGCCGAAAATAGCTGTTACATAGTTACTGTCTGTTTTGCCTTCATTTCTTTTGGCCGTTGCACCGTGTAATAGTACAGCAATATCAGTGCGCCGGTGAAAAACGGTATCAGCGCCATGTGCTTGCCGGTGAACTCCCTCCAGACTGTCGCTTCATCAAACCCAAAGAACTCACTGATCATCCAGTAGCCGTTGGCGGTTATCCAGAAAGTGATAGCCAGGTTGTGAGCCAGCTCTGCCCGGATACTGCGGGTGCGCCAGGCAATGATAATGGCGACCGTAAGAGTAGGGATAAACATGGCAATGCCCAGTTCCCGCCATATCATGCACCAGCTGATGTCTTTCACCAGCCAGAAGACGATATGCATGTTTTCCATGCGGCGAAAACGGGCCGGGATGCTGTACTGGCTTTCCTTTACTGAAGTCATTTGTATTTTATTTTTCAGGAGAAAGTTATGAAATGTTGCGGGAAAGTATTTTGCTGAACCTTTCTACGGAAACCTCCGGGCTGATGGGTTTATTGTACACCAGATTATCCACTAATTGCCTGGCGAAAAAGGGCGCCAGTGAACATCCCTTTGTCCCCATTCCGTTTAAAATACCGATACCGGGGTGCTGCGGATGCATACCCGCAAAAGGCCTTCTTTCCAATGTAGCCGGACGGATACCACAGAGATGTTCCCGGATGGTGAAAGGAGTTTTCAGCCAGCCTTTTAAAAGTTGTTCTGTTTTGTTTCTGAATTCAGCTGTTGGGTTTTCATCGTCAAAACTCCAGGCATAGCTGGAACCTATCCACCAAAGATCCGGTGTGGCAAGTGGCGCCAGCACCATACCTTTTTTATAAATATGGTGATTGGGTAAAGCAGGAATTTCAGCAATTATCACCTCGCCTTTATTGGGGGCAAAGGGCAGTTGCTGAAAATATGGATTTGAGTTCACGCTGTTGCCATCGCAGAAAATGATCTTGCCGGCCGTAATGCCATTATACTGAATACCCTCTTTCTTAATATGGAGCTGGTGGATATCAAATTCTTCTTCGAGCAGCAGGTTTTTTTCTTTTAACCGTTGCCTCCAGGCCGGTAATATTGTTTCAAGATGGGCGCTGTAAACAGGTTTTATTTCGCCATAGCCGAACTCATAATTGAAATACTCAGCCAGGTTTCCTTTTGTTTCACCCAGCGAAACATATTCCCCTTTTTCTTCCACCCGCTGCTGAAAGCTTAGCCGCATTTGCGGGGTGGGGAAGAAATCAATGATGTCTTTTTGTGAAATAGCGGTTATGCCGAGTTCCTTTCCTAACCCGGTGTATGCTTTCCATGCAAAGGGAATGATTTCTTTGGCCATCCATACCTCTACATGCCTGCGGCCGGTGACGGGATTGATGATGCAGGCAGCTAACCTGGAAGCAGCATTCTTATTATTATTATCGATGACAAGAAACGATTTCCCTTCTTTTTGTAGATAGTAACTTAACCAGGTTCCGGAGATTCCCTGACCTATTAGCAAATAATCAGTCTGCATAGTCAAAGATAACTCTTGCTTCCATCAATCTTCTTCCACCTTTTGCCTTGATGCAAAAGGTGGAGCCAAAAGATCAAGACGAATCCGATGCGGAAGAATCTTTTTTATTGAAGTTTTCCTCCTACGGATTCGTCGTCCGAAGACTCTGTATATCGAAGACCTTACAGTTAACAACCTGCTGCGTGTTATGCGACGCATCGGAGGCGCTGTGTTCCGCCTTGCTTTTCTTAAAGTAGTTAGTGTACCTGCAGGGGGGCAAGACGCTGGCAATCTCTTTTGAAATGAGGGATAAAGCTCCTTCTCCCCGGGGAGAGGGAGGACACATCACTCTACATTTAAGCGAACTCCTTCTGAATGAGAAGAGAACTCTGGCGCATACATACACTGTATCGTCGTAATGCCATTACTGAAATTACCGGTATGTGTGGCAAACAAGGTATATTCAAACACATAAGTGCCTTTCCGCAGGTAACTGAAGAAAAAGTTGGTGCTGGCATCCTTTGTGATTTCATAATACCCCAAACCACCCTGCCATTTGTACTGGCTCAGCACATTCACCGGCTCCAGTGCCGAGGCCCGCATGTCTTTCATGTGCACATATTCCATGTCCCGGTCCACCCGCAGTTCCACCCTTACTTTTATTTTATCGCCTACTTTGATAGTGCCGCCTTCATTGACAGGTGTAATGACGGGGCCACGGTCGGTATTTTTTTCGACAAACAATTTTTTACTCAGCTTCAGCGGGGTCGAAGCTGTGGTTATCTTATCCAGGTCCTCAAAGTACTGCCAGTAAACGCCACCCCAACTTGCGGCCCCCCTGCCCCCCGCTGGGGGGTTCTGGGTGTCCTCAACTTTGACGCTGATATTACCCATTTGAGAAGTTACCTTGCTGCCGTCGATTGTTTTCTTGAAATAGCCAGTGCCTGCTTCCTGGCCGGCATCAGTAGATTTGATGGTTGTACTTCCTAATTTTATTTCTACCATTGGTTCATTGCTCAGCCCCCCGGTAGCTATCGGGGCTGTTCCCTGCAGCAATAAAGCATAGCAGGCTTCAGCGGTAGCTTTTGTCGTTTTCCAGTTATTCGTCTGCTTGTTTTTCAGCAACCATGTCCGCAAATCATCCACTGTTTTGGTATCCTTGCCGGCTTCCTGGAAGGCTTCAATCAGTAATGAGTGGGTTTCTATCGGCGCTTCGTACCAGAACCAGCCATTGCGCTGTTCTTTCCAGTACATGCCCATTTCGTCATTGGTAATGGAGGTTTCTCTCAATGACTTCAGAATTGCTGCCGGAGTTTTTGCATCAGCTGTGCGGTGCATGGTCAGCGCTATCATCCCCTGCATATACTTGCTTTGGCCCACCCATGTCTGCTGTGCCCGGCCGCGGAAATAATCATATGCTGTTTTTGATGCTGTTGCTATTTGATAATCAGGGAAGAAACTCCGCATGTACAAATACTGGGTAGCAGTATAACCCGGTGTGTAGGTCTTCAGATTGGTTTTATACTTGATCAAATCATCATAGTCTTCCTTGATTTTTCTGTCGAGATAAGGAATAGCTGTTTGCAATATTGCTTTCAGCTTGTTAGCCTGTCCGCTGGCAACCGCATTCAGCTTCAGCAGGTGTCCGATGCCTGTTACGATATACTGCGTGATATAGCGGTCATCCGGTCCGCCGCTGAACCATACAAAACCGCCGTTGCTGCTCTGCATCTGCTTCAGCTTGTCGTAGGAACTGCCAAGTTGCTCACTCATCTTCAGCATATCAAAGAGCAGGGCGATATTTCTTTTCTGTTCGGCTTCGTTCTTCGCTTGTAATACCCAGGGTGTTTCTTCCAGAAGAACCACCTTCAGTTCCTGGTTTTTTTGCAGGTTGCTCATCAGGGCCGCCGTGTCTTTTATCTTCCACTTTTCAAATACCTGTTTGATCTTAGGTGATGAATTAGCGATATAAGTGGCCAGCGAATTGGCATAATACCGGTTCCAGGTCTGCTCGGCGCATTCATAAGGATATTCCATCAGGTAGGGCAGGGCCTGCACGGCATACCAGGCCGGGTTGGAAGTATATTCCAATGTGAGGGCATAATGCTGCAGGGTTTCACTGCCACCGGATTTTAATAGCTTATCAAAAGAAAAATTCTTTGTTCCTGTTCCCCGCATGGGTAATGGCATGGTCTCCGTTACCAGCATCCTGTTTGTCAATACCGGCATGGCATTTTCTTCCCCATCACTGACCTCACCCTTACCCTCCCCGTGACCGGAGAGGGAAGCTTTGGCAACAATGCGCCAGACTAATGCTTTATTAAACTGGTAGGGTACTTCAATCGGGAACTTCACCAGTTCACTTTGTCCGGCAGCCACGGTAAAGTACTGGTTAGGCACCATATTCCTGAAACGGCCATCCACCGGCTCGTTAGTTTCTGCATCAAATAACTGGAATTCGGCCGTGCCGGTAATTTCTTTATCAGTAAGGTTAACCACTTTGCTGCTGAATTCCATCTTATCACCTTCCCGCATGAACCTCGGTGCATTGGGCTGCACCATCAGTTCCTTCTGGGTTACGATCTCTTTAGTGCTGCTGCCAAATGCGGCTTCTTTGGTATGCGCCATCGCCATGAATTTCCATTTGGTCAGCGCTTCCGGCATAGTAAATGAAAACTCAATCGCCCCGCTGCTGTCGGTTTTTAAATCGGGGAAGAAGAAAGCGGTTTCGTTGAAGTTTTTGCGGATTTTGACTTCTGAACCTTGCTTATTACTGTTATTTTCTGTATCAAACTGATCTGTAATTCCATCGCCATCGGAATCGGGTAAAACATTTCCGGCTTTTTTTGCCCGTTCAGCTTCCTCTTCGTCTTTATAAACAGGTTTTGGAAGTCGCATTAACGTCACATTTTCACCATTCTTTTCTTCAGCAGTAGGAGGTGCACCTGCAGCATCAACCTGAACACCCGAAACTTTACCGGTCAGGAAACTGCTTATTGATTGCTCATTAGCGTTGAATAAATAGTCATACCTCTTATCAACATATTTTGATTGCTCGTCACTCAAATATTTTTGCTGCGACTGTAACTGATTAAAATTCTGCGAACCACTCCATGTTCTTCTGTTATAATTTGTTGGCCATATCGAAGGCTCACTCCATCCATGCGGGTAAAACTGATCCAGCGAAGCATCGTACATACTGGCCAGCATCTCGGCCGCCACTTTTTCTTTTTTATACCCGGTTATTTTTACTTTCCATTTTTCTTCACTGCCCGGCAGGGTTTTATCACGGTAAGTGGCGTATTCAACAGCAAGGTCTTTGTTTGTCCACGGCACACTGATGACCTGGCTTAGCTGGTACAGCCGGTTATGTTTAATGAACATCCAGCCAACGCCGTAGCCGCCCCGGTCTTTTTCAGTAGCATCAAAGGAGAAGCTTTTCTTTTGGTTAGAAAGTGTAAGAAAGGAGTAGTTGCTGGTTGCTGGTTGCTGGTTACTGGTTCCTTTATTTACTTGATGAACTACAAACAAATTATCAGCAGCAGTGCCGAGTTCCACTTTAGCAGTTTCACCCGGCTCCACAGTTGTTTTCTTTATACCTGTCCATAAATAATCGGGTCGGTTCAGTTGACTGCTGTTTTCATCAAAGAGCTCGATATACTTGACATCTTTCACTTCCTCACCGTTCTTGTCTTTTGTTGACATTTCTATCACATAGAATCCCGGTGCGAATTGCTTATTGCCTATTGTCCATTGCCCATTCACTTTTGAAGAATCAGCCTTATTCAGCACTTCCTCTCCTTTCCCCCAGCTCTTATGATCACTCTCATTATCATATTCATCGTACGGGAAGTTCCTGATGTATTCATCCTTTGTCATCACAAACTGGTCGGGCCTTTCCCAGTAGCGGTCACGGATCAGGCGTTTTTCTTCTTTCAGCCTGGTAATGGTCACTTTCACAGTGGCGGGTTCATGTTCGCCATTCATGTTTTGGGTGCGGATGGAAAGTTTCTTCAGGCTGTCGGCAGGCAGGGTGGAGGGGATACTGCTTACCAGCATCAGCGATTTGTAGCTGACAGATACTGATTTCTCCCCGCTTCTTGTTTCGCCGTTAATGTCGGTCACATCTGCATAAACCGTGTAATCAAATACCGGCTCAAATTTCTTTTCAATCTTCAGGTCGGGGATGGCCGTGAACTCCACCACGAACTTTCCGTTCTTATCGGTTTTTACTTCTCCATGGGCTATTTCCATTTCCTCACTGGGTGGCTGCCACCAGCGCCAGAATAACCAGGGATAGATAAATCTCGGTTCTCTTACAATGCGGTACTTTACGGCGGCCCCGTCTATATTATTGCCGGCATAGGCTTTGGCAATACCGGTCACTTTTATCTTGTCGTTTACATTATAAGTGCCTTTGATGGGTTCATAGTCCACATAGAATGTGGGCCGCTTGTATTCTTCCACTTTAAAACCGGCATGGCCGTTATCGGCTTTGGTGTAAATGGAGAATTGCCCGTTCATGCCAGTTTGGGGCAACTGGAATTTACCATTGAATGAGCCGTATTCATTTGTTTTTACTTTGATGCTGTCCGCATCTTTATAATTGGCATCCCGCAGGAAGATGGTAGTGGAATAGCCGGCATTTACGGAACCTGTTTTTTCTTTTATGTTCCGGGTAAGCACTATGCCTTTAAAGTAAACGGTCTGCCCCGGCCGGTAAATACTCCGGTCAGTGAACAGGTGTATGCTGTTAGTTGCCTTCGGCTCATCGGTATCTGTATTGGAATAATAGTAATCATAGGTATAATCGTTCATGAACAGCCTGTCGCCGTTATGGGTAATATCAAAAAGATAAGAGTAGGAAGTGTAATTATTGGGCTCCCGTTTTCTTTTCTCCATCCGGAAAAATCCATTGCCATCAGTGGTATAGCTCTTTCCTTTTTCTTTAATGTATTTTGATTGTGTATAGTCATATCGCTGCTCCCAAACCTGTACAGATACTTTTGACAGGGGTTGGCCGTTATCCCGGTTCAGCAAAAAATAATCGTTGCTGCTGCTAACATAACTGATGCCGGATACATAAAAGAACCGGGCGCCGAGAATTGTCTTTTTACCATTAAAATCTTTATTGTCAGAAGCCAGCAGGATGTATTCTCCGGAAGGCAACCCCTCCAGTTTTATTTCGGAGCTGTGTTGCTGAAGATCTTTGGTATCGGGCAGTTTTTGTTCCCAGCTTCTTTCTGTTTTTGCAGCAACAAGGGCCGGCCAGTATTTTTCATCATACTGGTTCTCCATTTGCTTTTTCAGGGCCTCGTCGGGCTTTATTACCCGCAGATAAAGTGTATTGATATTCCGGTATTTTACAAAAGAGCGGAACGGTTGATGGGGCACATTCACTTTCTCCAGGCTGAACTGGAAAGAACGGCTGTTGATCTGGTTCAGCAGGTTGAAACAGTTGATCTTTCCTTCGGAAGAATCCTTTTGCAGCAGCACCCGTACGCAGATCTCCTTTGCTTTCAGCCGGTCAAACCGGTGGGTGGTATCGCCCAATGGTTTGTATTCATTGGCTTTTTCGTTATGATAAGCTGCCAATAAATACCAGGCCTGTGCCGCAGCAGGGCTGTTCCCATACTGGCTGGCAATATGATTGATGGCATTGAAGTAAAGCCTGTCCTTATCAGGATGGGTGGATTTTGTTTTTACAAACTGTATCCGCTGCAGATCTGCATCTATCAGTGCATCGGGCTTGCTGTCATACAGGTGAAAGGCAATCAGTTTCTGGTAAAGCAGCAGGGCTTTATGCTCAAGCGATAAAGAATCTTTGGTCGGGAATTTTCCTGTAACAAAATCGGCAGCCGGGTCAAAAGCGCCGGCCTGGTTGATTTCAAAAGCGTAAGCCGGCTTTTTAATGTCCCTTTCATCATTTTCAAAATAACTAATAGCACGGTGCGACAGCAGGTCAAAAAGGGTAGGGCGCAAATGGCGCATGTTTCCCTTTATAATGATGGCATCGTAGTTATTCAGTTTCGTTTGCTGCAGCAGTTTTTCGGGCTGGATGGATTGCAGGTACAGGTCGCTTATTTTTTTATGGAAGTCTTCTGCATCCCAGGAAGCAATATCAGTTTTGGAAAATTCCCTGGTTTTGGTTCGGTCATACAGTTGCCAGCGGTGCTGCTGGTAATAGTTCCGGTACATCTCCGCCTGCAGACTTTTTAAAATGGAGGCAGCCGGTTCTTTGCTTACTGCAATTTCTTTTTCTACTTCAGCAATGGAAAATATTTCATTGTCTTCCCTGTTTTCAGACTGAAGGCCGGTCATGTACACCAGCGCCTTTATTATCTGTGCATCCTGTGGTGAGCCTGCCGAACCATCTTTTTTAGCAAGGGCATATATCTTCTTTACTTCATCCAGGGCGGATTTGGGCAGGCCTTTTTTGGCAAAGCCTTCCACCTTCTTCCATTCTTTCTCATAATTCTTAACAGGATTCTGGCTGCCGGCACTCATGGTAAACAGGCTGATGAATAGGGTGAATAATACGGATCGTCTGATAACGGACAGCTTCATGCCGGTAGATTTTAATACAAGTTAATTAAACTTTCATTGCAGGGGTATGATGCCGATAAAACCCTGATTTCACAAAAAACGGACTATGAAAATACCTGTTGACCGGCCTCTGAAATTATTTTCAAATCTTTTCAGTCCTGCATTGTGTCTTTTTCACATAGGCTGAAACCCTTTACCGGCAAGAATTCCGGCATAAACCGGCAACAACTGTCCGTACCCCGTTTCTTCCTTTAACATTTTGTTTTGCTGTTTGCCGGCACGGCTGGCATGGCTTTGGAAATATACAGGACGGAAACAATTTTTGTTAACCCGTAAAACAAATGACCATGAAAAAATTTTTTACCCTTTTACTAAGCTCACTGTTTTCACTCTCTCTTCTCGCTTTCGACGGCAGCCGTCTGAGCATTTCTGCTCCTGGTACCAGCACCGAACTGAAAGTGGAGATTGATGGCCGCAAATTCACCATGAAAAATAACAGCATCACGGTTGGTTACCTTGGCGAAGGCCGTCACGATGTGAAAATTTTTAAGGAAAGAAAAAGAAACGGTTTTGGTTTCGGCCGCCGGGAAATAGTCTATAATAACACTATTTTCCTGAAAAGAGGCTTTCACCTTGACATCACCATTAACCGTTTCGGTAAAGTAATGGTGGATGAACGCCGGATGGACCGCAGGGATGACTGGTACAATGACGAAGATGAGTACTATGATGATGACAATGGCTGGGGCAATGGCCATGGCAATGCCAATGTAATGAGCGGCCGTGAATTTGAGCAGGTAAAGGAATCACTGCGCAAGGAATGGTTTGAAAACAACAGGCTCACTTCTGCCAAATTCATTATGGACAAAAACAATATGACGACCATCCAGGTGAAAGAACTGATGCTGTTGTTCACCTTTGAGAGCAACAGGCTGGAAGTGGCCAAATATGCTTACCGCAAAACAGTGGATAAGCAGAACTACTACCAACTGAATGAAGCGCTGACCTTCAGCAGCAGTAAAGAAGAACTGGCCCGTTTTATCCGTGAATCCCGCTAACCTGTCCAATTTCTCACACACTATACACTAAGGGTTAAAAACTAAGCCCTCCGGTTTTCCGGAGGGCTTCTTGCTTTTAGTAGTTAATTAGTTAATAGGGGATTGGTTAATTAGGTCTTAAACCCGGCAAACCTCTTTTATCTCATGCTTTTTATTTCTCCAACACCCCGGCCATTTTTTTGCCGATATCGGCCGGACTGTTAACCACATGGATGCCGCACTCATTCATGATTTTCATTTTTGCAGCAGCTGTATCATCCGCTCCGCCCACAATGGCGCCGGCATGGCCCATTCTTCTGCCCGGTGGCGCTGTTTGCCCGGCGATAAAACCCACCACCGGTTTTTTATTTCCATTTTCTTTTATCCACCTGGCTGCTTCGGCTTCCATACCCCCGCCTATTTCACCAATCATTACAATAGCATCAGTGTTTTTATCATTCATGAATAGTTCAACAGCTTCTTTGGTGGTAGTGCCGATGATGGGATCACCGCCGATGCCAACAGCAGTAGATATGCCCAAGCCCGCTTTGGCCACCTGGTCAGCTGCTTCGTAAGTAAGTGTACCTGATTTGGAAACGATGCCCACCCTGCCGGGAATAAAAATAAATCCGGGCATGATGCCCACTTTGCATTCGCCGGATGTGATAACACCGGGACAGTTAGGCCCCACCAGCCTCGTATTTTTCCCCTGCAAATAGTTTTTCACCTTCACCATATCCTGCACAGGAATTCCTTCCGTAATACAAACCACCAAACGTATACCTGCATCGGCAGCTTCCATTACAGCATCAGCAGCGAAAGCCGGGGGAACAAAGATGATACTTACATCGGCGCCGGTGGCTTTTACGCAATCAGCTACCGTATTAAAAATGGGCCTTTCAAGATGGGCGCCGCCGCCCTTGCCGGGAGTAACGCCGCCTATCACATTGGTGCCGTATTCGATCATCTGTGTGGCATGAAAAGTGCCTTCGGTGCCGGTGAAACCCTGTACTAAAATTTTGGAATTTTTATTGACCAGTATACTCATAAAATTTTATTGTAGTCTGCGCAAAAGTAAGGGTTAACAGCTCAATTTGCCAACAGGTCTACTTCAGCAGGTTATCCATATCTCTGTCATCAGGAATTTTACCTTTTTGCTCCAGCATCCGCATGTCTTTGGCATCCTGTAAAAATTCAGAGGCAAAGATGAAATCATTCAGCCGCTTGTTTTTGCTGAAGATGATCTCCTTGTTATTTCCTTCCCATTCCTTACTGCCCTGGTACAAGTACAGGATATAATTGCCGATCTCCATCACACTGTTCATGTCGTGGGTGTTCACCACCGTGGTGATATTGTATTCGATGGTGATCTCCTGTATCAGCTTGTCAATGACCAGTGAGGTCTGCGGGTCAAGGCCGGAGTTGGGTTCATCGCAGAAAAGATATTTGGGGTTCAGCACTATGGCCCTTGCCAGCGCCACCCTTTTTTTCATGCCACCGCTCAGTTCGGCCGGGTACTTCCGGTTCACTTCAGAGAGGTTCACCCTTGCCAGCACCTCGTTCACCCGTTCCAGTTTTTTTCTGTACGGATCTTTGGTAAACATATTAAGCGGGAACATGATGTTCTGCTCCACCGTCAGGCTGTCAAACAGGGCCGAGCCCTGGAAGAGCATCCCTATCTCTTTTCTTATCTCCGTTTTATCATGCCCTTTCATATCTGTGAAATTCTGACCGCTGTACAGCACATCACCGGCATCGGGTTCAAATAAACCCACCATGCATTTTATCAGGACCGTTTTGCCGCTGCCGCTGGCGCCGATAATAAGGTTGCACTGGCCTGCCTTCATCACAGCACTTACATCCTGTATGATGGTCTTGTCACCGAATTTTTTCTGTATGTTCTTTACTTCAATCATATTTCAGGCGCCTATGTCGGCAGCAACAATGCTGATAGTATGTAATCGAAAAATAAGATCAGGATACAGCTCACCACCACCGCTTTGGTACTTGCCCTGCCAATTTCAAGGGCGCCGCCTTTTACATAATAACCATAAAAGGCCGGTATGCTGGAAATAATAAATGCAAAAACATAAGCTTTGATGAGGGCAAATATTACATTGAAGGGTACAAAGAATTCCAGCAGGCCCTTATCATAAATACTGCCGGAGATGATACCCGATGCCACACCGGCCAGTCGTCCGCCCCAGATACCCAAAGCCATTGCCATCACCACCAGCAGCGGAATCATCACCAGCGCAGCACATATTTTTGGAAGGATGAGATAGGTTTTGGTTTTGATACCCATTATTTCCAGAGCATCTATCTGCTCGCTTACCCGCATATTGCCCAGCTCACTGGCAATACGGCTGCCCGTTACGCCGGCCAGCACAATACAAACAAGGGTGGGGGCAAATTCAAGTATCACCGTATCCCGTACGATCTGTGCGATCGTTGATGGCGGTATCAGCGGGCTGACCAGCTGGTAAGCGGTCTGGATAGTGGAAACCGCACCGATAAAGACAGAAATAATGGCGACAATGCCCAGCGACCCAAAACCAATCTCCGTACACTGATGAATGAACTCTTTCCAATACATCTTCCCGTTTTCGGGTCGGGAGAACATGCCTTTTACCATCAGCAGATAACGGCCTATGTCACTGAAAATGGTCATGCAGTAATTTGGAATGTAAAATACAAAATAGGGAATGTAAAATGACTTGTTGCCGGCAGATCATCCTACAAATCCCGGCTTACTTTCCTGAAACGTTTCCACCACTTCGATTTTTTTACTATTTCTTCGGTGCGGGTTTTACTTTTTGTCTGGGCATCCACCACAGCGATCAGGGCCATGTTCAATATGCTGCGGACAGAACTTCCCAACTGGAGTATGTGCACCGGTTTTTTCAGCCCCAGCAGGATCGGACCGACGGCATCGGCGGTTTCCAGTTCCTTCATCAGGTTATAGGCAATATTGCCGGCCGCAAGGTTGGGGAAGATAAGGGTGTTCACATCCTTAGTTTCCGACAGTTCACAGAAAGGATAATTTTCCTTCATCAGTTCTTTATTAAAGGCCACGCTGGCCTGCATTTCTCCATCCACAATCAGCGAAGGGATTTTTGATTTCACTATTTTTCTTGCTTCCGCCACCAGTCTTGCCTCGGGTGAATTGCTGCTGCCAAAATTGGAATAACTGAGCATGGCGATGCGGGGGGTTATATTGAACTGCTTCACTTCCCTGGCCACCATCAGGGTGATGTCGGCCAGTTCCTCCACAGTCGGGTTAAAATTCACCGTGGTATCTGCCAGGAACAAAGGCCCTTTCTTGGTAAGCATCAGGTACATACCCGCAATTTTCTTCACGCCTTCTTCCGTACCGATAGTATGTAAGGCAGGCCGTATGGTATCGGGGTAATTTTTCGCCAGGCCGGAGATCATACAGTCGGCATCGCCGCATTCCACCATCATACAGCCGAAATAGTTGCGGTCTTTCATCACCTTTTTCGATTCGTAAGCATTGAATCCTCTTCTTCCTCTTTTGGCAAAGAACAATTCGGAGTATTGGTTCCTTTTTTCCTCGGTGGCATCACTGCGGGGGTCAAAGATGGGAATATCGCTGAGGTCAACCCCGTTGGCGGTGGCGATGGTATTGATCCTGTTCTCATCACCCAGCAGAATGGGATAGCCCACGCCTTCATCAAAAACGATCTGTGCCGCTTTCAGGATCTTAACATTATCGGCTTCGGCAAAAACAATCCGTTTAGGGTCGCGGCGGGCCTTATTACCGATCACCCTCATCACCTGGTTATCGAGTCCGAGCCGTTTGTTCAGGTTATTGATGTAAGCATCCCAGTTAGTGATAGGGTGCTGTGCCACGCCACTTTCCATGGCTGCTTTGGCAACAGCCGGCGCCACTGTGGCCAATAAGCGGGGGTCAAGCGGTTTGGGGATAATATAACTTTCACCGAAACTGATATTCTTTTCACCATAGGCCCTGTTCACAATATCGGGGACCGGGGTTTTGGTCAGGTCCGCCAGCGCCCTGACCGCAGCCAGTTTCATTTCTTCATTGATCTGCCGGGCCCTTACATCCAGTGCGCCGCGGAAAATATAGGGGAAGCCCAGTACATTGTTCACCTGGTTGGGGTAATCGCTGCGGCCGGTAGCCATGATGATGTCTTTTCTTGCTGCGATGGCATCATCCCAGCTTATTTCAGGGTCGGGATTGGCCATGGCAAATACGATGGGATTTTTGGCCATACTTTTTACCATCTCCTGCGTCACACAGTTGCCCGAACTCAGCCCGATGAATACATCCGCATCTTTCATGGCTTCTGCAAGGGTCATTTCACGGTTTGCATTGGCATACTCTATTTTTAATTCGTCGAGGTCGTTTCTGCCTTTATGCAATACGCCTTTGCTGTCAAACATTAAGAAGTTTTCATGTCTTGCACCCATTGACTCATACAGGCGGCTGCAGGCAATAGCGGCTGCACCGGCGCCATTCACAACAAATTTGGCTTTCTCTATTTTCTTTTTCTGAATTTCCAGTGCATTGAGCAATGCTGCTGCGCTGATAATGGCGGTACCATGCTGGTCATCATGCATCACGGGGATCTGCAGTTGTTCTTTCAATTTTTTTTCTATGTAAAAACAGCCGGGTGCTTTGATGTCCTCCAGGTTGATGCCGCCAAAAGTGGGTTCCAGCGCTTTGACGATCTGCACAAATTTCTCCGGGTCTTTTTCGTTGATCTCGATGTCGAATACATCTATATCGGCGAATATTTTAAACAGCACCCCTTTTCCTTCCATGACCGGTTTGCCCGCTTCGGGGCCGATGTCGCCCAGCCCGAGCACAGCAGTTCCGTTACTGATAACCGCTACTAAGTTTCCTTTGGCGGTGTATTTATAAACATTTTCAATATTGGCGGCTATTTCAAGGCAGGGTTCGGCCACACCAGGGGAGTAGGCGAGGGAGAGGTCTCTTTGTGTTTTGGCTTCTTTGGTGGGTACTACTTCTATTTTTCCAGGCCTGCCTTTTGCATGATATTCTAAGGCCTGTTGTTTGCGGAGTTCGTTTGACATACTTGATTTTTAGATGACGCCTTTCTCACGGTAAAATCAAAACGGGGATGCAATGTACGGAATAAAATTTCTAAGGTAATTATACAATGAAGTATTGAAAAAGAAGATTTTACGAAGCATTGACACTGCTTCCCAGCCACGCCATCATCCCCATACCCACTTCAATCGCATTCTCATCAATATTAAAAGTGGGAGTGTGCACACCGGAGGTAATACCCTTGTCTTTGTTCATGGTACCAAGGCGGTAAAAGCAGGCAGGCACCTGCTGCGCATAATACCCAAAATCTTCGGCGCCCATGCGGAGTTCGGTCTCACTCACATTCTCCGGGCCTAAAAACTCTTCAGCCTTTTTTCTTGCAGCCGCATTCAGCTTTTCATTGTTCATCACAGAGGGATAACCGACATCAATATGCAGATCGAGATTGCCACCCATGGATTCAACGAGGTTGGTGGCCACTTGCTTTATCAGTTTATGGGCTTTAAAACGCCACTCCTCATCCATAGCCCGGAAAGTTCCCATCAGTTTTACTTCATTAGGAATAACATTCGTGGTATTGCCTCCATTAAATGAAGTGATAGAAAGGACAGAAGGATTGAAAGGGTTATTGTTCCTGCTGATAAGTTGCTGCAGGGCAATGATTAGATGAGAGCTGATTAGAATCGGGTCAACCGCCAGGTGCGGAGAAGCGGCATGTCCGCCTTTTCCTTTAACGGTAAAATAGAGTTCATCTGCACTGGCCATCACCTGCCCGCTGCGAAAGCTGAGTTTACCCACATCCATACCCGTATGCACATGCAGGGCCAGTATGCCCTGCGGTTTGGGGTTTTCCAGCACACCCTCTTTTATCATCAGCGAAGCGCCACCGGGATTTTTTTCTTCCCCCGGTTGAAAGATCAGTTTAACCGTTCCTTCCCACTGGTCTTTCAGTTCATTTAAAATTTTTGCTGCGCCAAGCAGGCAGGTAGTGTGCACATCATGCCCGCAGGCATGCATTACTCCGGTGTTTTTTGATTTGTAGGGTACATCGTTTTCTTCGGTGATCGGCAAGGCATCCATATCGGCCCTGAGTGCAATAATCCTGCTGCCGGGGTTCTTGCCTTTTATCATCCCCACTACTCCTGTGGTTGCTTTTATTTCAAAAGGGATTCCAGATTCTTTCAGTTTACCCTGTACAAACCTGGATGTTTCAAATTCCAGGTAACTCAGTTCGGGGTTTGCATGTAAATGGCGGCGTACTTCGATAAACTCCGGGGCGTATTTTATTGCCAGCGCTTTTATATTGTCCTGCATCCGGCAAAAATACTGATTAAGGGTCTATATTATCCTCCGGTACGCCTCTGCCGGGCTTCACCTCAATGATGTCTTTCATAATGAAAACACCGCGGGGAAAGTAGGTATTCATCCGTTTCTGGTAGGCTTCGGCATCTTTCCGGTCTTTGAAATTACCGGCCTTTACGCGGAAATAAGGAGACTGGTACCAGAGATATGCTTTCAGGTCGGGGAAGTAGGTATAAACTTTTGTTTTGGCAGCCATCGCTTCATCCCGGCTGGTAGTGCTGATGATCATCAGGCGGAAACCTTTGTCGGTGCGGCGGGCATCCCGGCTGGTAATTTCATTGATAGTGGCCTGTTTTTTTACCAGCAGGTCAAGTCGTGGGTCCTTGTGTACAATCACAGAATTGGAGTCAGGTATATTTTTCCCGGTCGTATCCGTTTGTGCAACAGAATGGACAGCATAAAATAATAAGGTTGTAGCAAAAATGAATTTCATGTGTAGCATAAGGCTCAAATATCTTACCAATTTTTTGTTTAAGGTCTAATGTTTAAGGGTTAAGGTAGTTTTAGTTTCCGGGCTTCTATTTTTTGATAGGTTTTCAGTTTTGAAGAACTTTAAACCTCAGACTTTCAACTTTAAACAGTCCTAATATCCTCCTCCGGCGCCTGCAATATTTTCCACGGGATGCCAGGTGGTTTTTATTTCCTGGGTGTCCATGATAAAGTAAGGTGATTGCCCTGCATCCGTGTTCCAGTTCACTTTATCATAGAAGCTGATGCGTTTCAGGTTCATGGCGGATTTTTCCCGCATCATTTTCTTTACCTCAGAATTGTTTTCACAATAAAGGGTTGCATTTACGTCCATATGCTCCACAAACCAAGAGGCCAGTTCTGCGGGTTTGCCTGTTAAAATATTGACAACGCCGCCGGGCAGGTCTGAAGAATTCAATACTTCTGCAAAAGTGACAGCACAAAGCGGCTTTGTTTCCGATGCTAATACCACACAGGTATTTCCGCCTGCAATAACAGGAGCTATGACCGAGACAAGACCCAGCAATGAATCACCCTGCGGGGCAATGATGGAAACTACCCCTGTGGGTTCAGGTACAGAAAAATTAAAATGCGATGTGGCAACAGGATTTACAGCACTGAACAGTTGCTGGAACTTATCGCACCAGCCGGCATAATAGATCAGGCGGTCAATAGCAAGGTTCACTTCTTTCTCTGCTTTTGCTTTGGTGGAATCCTGTTGTATCAGTTCATCAATGAACTGGGTTTTTCGGCCTTCCAGCATTTCAGCCATGCGGTATAGGATCTGGCTGCGGTTGAATGCGGCCCTTCCGCTCCAGCCGCTGAAAGCTCCTCTCGCCGATACAACAGCATCCCTGAAATCTTTTCTTGAACTCAGGCAAACATTCGCCAATTTTTTTCCGGCCGCATTTGTGAGAATATAATAACGGCCGGATTCCGTTCTCGGGAATTGCCCGCCGATATAAATCTTATAGGTCTTCAGCACTTCTAATCTTTTCGAAGAAGATTTCTTCTCCAACCCGTTTTCACTGATGCTGAGGGATGATTTTTTGACTGTCTTTTCCATGTTGAAAGTTTAATGTTTAAGGTTTAAAGTTGTTCTATTCAAAGATTCTTTCAAGCTTTTAAGATTTGTTGAGTTGAAAGAACTTTAAACATTAAACTTTAAACCTGTAAAGACAAGTACGGCAACAACCCATGCAAACCACCCTCTCTTCCAAACCCGCTTTCTTTATAGCCACCGAAGGGAGAAGTGGGGTCAAACTTATTAAATGTGTTTGCCCAAATAACACCTGCCCTCATTCTTCTCGTCATATTGAAAATCTTGGAGCCTTTATCTGTCCACACACCGGCGCTGAGACCATAGGGCGTATTGTTGGCTTTCTCTATTACTTCATCATCTGTTCTGAAAGTAAGAACGGCCAGCACCGGGCCAAAAATTTCTTCCTGGGCGATACGGTTGCTCTGGGCAACATTGGTGAACAGGGTAGGGCGGCAGAAAAAACCTTTACCCGGCAATGCACAACTGCTTTCATACATTTCAGCGCCTTCCAGTTTACCTATCTTAATGTATTTATGAATCGTTTCTAACTGTTGTTTCGAATTGATAGCGCCGATATCGGTATTCTTATCCAGCGGGTCACCAACAATCAGGGACTCGATTCTGTCCCGCAGTTTTTTGATGACTAGCTTCGCCACAGATTCCTGTACATATAACCGGGAACCGGCACAGCATACATGGCCCTGGTTAAAATAAATACCGTTGATAACACCTTCCACTGCCTGGTCAAGCGGGGCATCTTCAAAAATTATATTGGCAGCTTTACCGCCGAGTTCCAGTGTCGCTTTCTTGTTAGTACCGGCTATTGCCCGTTGAATTATTTTACCTACATCCGTAGAGCCGGTGAAAGCAATCTTATTAATGTCGGGATGATTGACTATCGCTGCACCGGTGGCGCCTGCCCCTGTGATAATATTCACCACACCGGGCGGTAAATCAGATTCCTGAATTATTTCAGCCAGCTTCAATGCAGTTAACGGGGTTGTTTCTGCCGGTTTTAATACAACGGTATTGCCGGTGGCAATAGCCGGTGCAATTTTCCATGCCGCCATCAGCAGCGGGAAGTTCCAGGGAATAATTTGCCCGGCCACACCGAGCGGCCCTGTTGAGCGGTTAGGAAATGCATATTCCAATTTATCCGCCCAGCCGGCATAATAAAAGAAATGATTGGCTGCAGTGGGCACATCAAAGTCACGGCTTTCACGGATGGGTTTACCGCCATCAAGCGATTCAATGATAGCCAGCTCCCTTGCTTTCTCCTGTATCATCCGGGCAATACGGAAAACATATTTGGCCCTTTCCTTCGCCGGCATTTTCTTCCACAGTTTTTCGTAGGCATTGCGGGCAGCTTTTACGGCGCTGTCCACATCGGCGGCACCGGCATCGGCTACCTCGCTCAGCTTTTCTTCGTTCGCCGGATTGATGGTATCAAAGTATTTACCGCCTGAGGGCTTCTGCCACTCACCGTTAATAAACAAATCGTATTGCTTATTGATGGTAGCAGCGCTTTTGCTTTCCGGCGCAGGGGCATAGCTCCAGCTGGTATCAAATTTCAATTTCAGCATATTTCTTTTTACAGCGGACTTCTTCTTTACAGCAGGCATAAACTATTTTTTATGAACCCGGCAGTAGTGCTACTATCATCGTCTGTTGCGTCGCACTCTTCAGGGTTCTGTTCGCTACTGAGCTTACCGAAGTATTATCAACCCACCCCGGTTTCCCGCAGCATTTGGTTTTCCTTAATTCGCCCCTCCAGGGAGGGGATGTGCCCTCAGCTCTTTTTGCGTATACCATATCGCCCCTAATGGGCTCTGAACACATTACATTCATCATTTACCCCGGATTGCATCCGGGGCTACAAACATTTTGCCCCTACGGGCAGAGAGGCTAAAGGAAATAAAGAACTCTTCAAATAAGCTGGCCTTGTGCCGGGATGGCCTTCTCCTTCAGAAGAAGGTCGGGATGAGGCCGCCTAGTCAACAGAGAAATAGTTTGCGGCCTGATATATACCCGTCTTCTCTTTCACAATCTGCATCAGCACATCATTGGCCAAACTGCTGGCGCCAAAGCGGAACCAATGATTATTCAACCAGTCTTCACCCAACACCTCTTTCACCATTACCAAATAATGCAACGCAAGTTTTGATTTGGAAATGCCACCGGCCGGTTTCATGCCGATCATTTTTCCTGTCTTATAATAAAAATCACGGATGGCTTCTAACATTACCAAAGTCACCGGCATGGTAGCTGCAGGTTGAATTTTGCCCGTTGATGTTTTAATAAAATCCGCACCGGCATGCATCGCAATATCACTGGCCCGTCTCACTTTATCGAAGGTGCCAAGCTCACCCGTTTCCAATATCACTTTTAGCCTTGCCTCACCACAGGCTTCTTTGATGGCCGCTATTTCATCAAACACAAAGTTGTATTCGCCCGCATGAAACTTGCCCCGGCTGATGACCATATCCACTTCATCAGCACCCTCATTTACTGCATACCTGGTATCTCTTATTTTAATTTCCTTTGGTGCTTGTCCGCTAGGAAAGGCGGTAGCCACGGATGCCACTTTTATTCCTGAATCACCCAACGCCTTCTTTGCCACTTTTACCATGGAGGGATAAACACAAATGGCGGCCACAGTCGGGATACCAGGCACAGCATCATGCGGGTGCATGGCTTTATAACAAAGCTGTTTCACTTTTCCATCAGTATCTTTTCCTTCCAGGGTGGTCAGGTCAATCATATTCAGCACCAGCTTCAGGCCGTTCAGTTTTGATTCTTTCTTGATGCTTCTTTTGGTGAAGCGGGAGGCCCGTTCTTCCACCCCCACCTGGTCTATGCGAGGCGACAGGGAAAAGTCAGACAGTACAACGATTGATTTCAGCCCGGCCATATTTTTTTGATTGGTTTTCAAAGATAACCAAAGTTCTTTGCACAGGACTGCCGCCGGTTTTACGTCAAATCAGGGCCTTTTATCACAATATTTAATATAGAATCCCGGATTACTTTAAATTCGGCTTCCTTTAAAACCACACTGAAATGAGAAAATCAGGTCTATGGCTCGCCCCGGTATGCTTTCTGATGTTCAGCATCCCGGCTTTTGCTCAGCCCACTTTTCCGGAAAATGGAGTAGCCGACCCCCGGCATGGTTATTATGCATTTACCAACGCTACTATTGTAAAAGACATCAGCAACACCTTAACGAATGCAACACTTATCATCAAAGACGGCAGGATCATTGCGGTGGGCGCCGGGTTAGCCGTGCCCGCCGGTGCCGTGGAGGTGGATTGCAAGGGTAAATACATTTATCCTTCTTTCATTGATATCTATACCGACTACGGCACTCCACAGCGCCAGCAGCAACAGGGCGGCGGTGGTTTTAACTTCAACCAGCAGCCTCAGCTTGAAACAAATGTGAAAGGTCCCTTCGGGTGGAACCAGGCTATCAAATCAGATGTGGATGTGTACAAACTGTTTGGCGTTGCCGATGCAACAGCAAAAACTCTCCGTGAAGCTGGTTTCGGTACAGTGCTCACTCATGTAAAGGATGGGGTGGCAAGAGGGACCGGCGCAGTGGTTACACTGGCCAGCGAAAAAGAGAATCTTGTAATCGTAAAAGAAAAGGCATCCGCTCACTACTCGTTCAGCAAGGGTACGTCCGCACAGGCATATCCCGGTTCCAAAATGGGATACATTGCCCTGATGCGGCAGACATATCTTGACGCTGCCTGGTACAGGAACAGACCCTATATGGAAGGCTTTAATGCTACACTGCAGTCATGGAACGACAACCAGAACCTGCCGCAGATTTTTGAAGCCAACGATAAATGGGATGACCTGCGGGCCGACAGAATTGGTGATGAGTTTGGTGTGCAGTATATCATCAAGGCGGGTCAAAACGAATACCAGCGTATCAAAGAAATGAAATCCACCAATGCCGCTTTCATCCTTCCGCTGAACTATCCGCAGGCCATGGATGTGGAAGACCCCAACGATGCCCGCTTTGTTTCGCTGGAGGATATGAAGCACTGGGAACTGGCCCCGGCCAATGCAGCAGCTTTTGAAAAAGCGGGCATTCCTTTCTGCCTTACCACTTCAGATTTAAGAAGTCCTTCTAATTTCTGGCCCAATTTGCGCAAGGCAATGGAATATGGACTAAGCGAAAGCAAAGCGATGGAAGCGCTGACCAAAACTCCGGCAACTATATTAGGCGTGTATGACAAAGTGGGTAGCCTTGATGCCGGCAAGCTGGCGAATTTCTTAATCACCAATGGCCCCATCTTCAATGAAAAAACAAATATCCTGTACAACTATGTACAGGGAATCAAATATGGGGTAAAAGGCGATGATAATATTGCGGGTACTTATGCTCTTACTGTAAACACACCCGCAGGTACTGAAAAATATACGCTGGATGTAAAATCAGTCAGTTCTGTCAGCATGTATGCAAAAGATACCCTGAACAGTAAATTCAGTTTTGATGGCAAGCAGGTAAAACTGAGTTATGCACCTATGCAAAGAAGACAAAGACCTGCTATGCCGGCCGGCGCCGATACAACACAAAGGCGTCCGGGTGGGTTCCCGGGAGGCGGATTTGGCGGAGCTACGGGTCAGCAGCAAACATTACCAGCTACAGCAACAAGATTAAGCGGAGTAAGCAATGGAACAGAATGGAATGGTACCGGCCAGGATTCACTGGGTAATCAATTGACATGGACGGCAGTATTTATGAAGGCTGCCGAAGTGAAAGCAGACAGCGTTAAGAAAAAAGAAGCTCCTGTGGTTGGGAAAGTTACTTATCCCTTCCTTCCTTATGGATGGGATGAGGGCAATCAGCCAAAACAGGAAACTATACTTATCCGCAATGCAACAGTCTGGACAAGTGAAAAAGAAGGCACTTTACCCAATACAGATATATTGTTGAAGAATGGCAAGATTGCAGCAATTGGTAAGAATCTGAGTGAACCAACAGCAAGGGTGATTGATGGCACCGGTAAACATGTTACAGCAGGTATTATTGATGAGCACTCACATATTGCCGCAGCTTCAATTAATGAAGGGGCGCAGTCCGTAACAGCAGAAGTCCGCATTGCTGATAATATCAACCCGGATGATATCAATATCTACCGCCAGTTAAGCGGCGGGGTTACCTCCTCCCATATCCTGCATGGCTCTGCCAATGTGATCGGCGGGCAAACGCAGTTGCTGAAACTTCGCTGGGGCGCCAACGATGATGACATGAAATTCAAAGGCTGGCCCGGGCAGATAAAATTTGCGTTGGGTGAAAATGTGAAGCGTTCCAATTTCAATATTCAGGGAGGCAATAACCGGTACCCGGATACAAGGATGGGAGTGGAGCAGGTACTGGTGGATGCTTTTACCAGGGCAAAGGATTATAAGAAAGAATGGGATGCATATAATACAGCCAAAGAGCAATTATTAAAAGCCAAAAAACCGTTGACAGGCTTAAATCCTCCCCGCACTGATCTGGAGCTCGACGCTTTGGTGGAGATACTGGACAAGAAAAGGTTCATCACCTGCCACTCTTATGTACAAAGTGAGATAAACGGGGCGATGAAAGTGGCCGAGCAGATGGGCTATACCGTGAACACTTTCACCCACATCCTCGAAGGCTACAAAGTAGCGGATAAAATGAAAGCACACGGCTCCTTTACCTCTACCTTCTCCGACTGGTGGGCTTATAAAGTGGAAGTGGAAGATGCCATTCCCTACAATGCGGCCATCATGCACAAAGTAGGCCTGGTAGTTGCCATCAATTCGGATGATGCAGAAATGGCGAGAAGGCTGAACCAGGAGGCTGCCAAGGCTATGAAGTATGGCGGGCTGTCTGCAGAAGAGGCGTTGAACATGGTTACTGTTAATCCGGCCAAAATGCTGCATGTGGATGATAAAACCGGCAGCCTGAAAGCAGGCAAAGATGCCGATGTGGTGGTCTGGAGCGATAACCCGCTGAGCATTTATGCAAAATCCCTTTATACCATTGTGGATGGCACTGTTTATTTCGACCGGCAGAAAGATGAGCAAATGCAAAAGCAGCTGGATGCAGAAAGAATGCGGCTGGTGAAAAAACTGAATGGCGAGAAAAGAAGCGGCGCACCCACCATTCCCGCAACCCCCTCTTACCAGATCATGCATACATGCAGCGATCATGGCCACAGCCACGGATTGCTGGTAGTTGATGCAGATGAAATTGATAACAAATAAAATTTACCATAAATGAAAAAGCTATTATTTCTTTTCACCCTTACTGCCATATCAGCCGGAGTTTATTCGCAGGCCAATGTGCTGCCTGCGCCTGCACAAAAAGGGGTGATGTATATTAAAAATGCCACCATCCATGTGGGCAACGGAACAGTGATTGAGAACGGCGCCATTCAGATAAAGGATGGTAAGATTGAAAAAGTAGGAAAAGATGTAACCGTTCCCGAAGGCGCAGAAGTGGTGGATGCAAAAGGCAAGCATGTTTACCCCGGACTGATCCTCCCTACCAGTGCACTGGGTTTAATTGAGATCAACGCTGTGAGAGCAACGAACGATACCAGGGAAATTGGTGATATGAACCCCAATGTCCGCTCTATTGTTGCGTACAATACGGATTCAAAAGTTATCAATACCCTGCGTTCAAACGGGGTACTGGCTGCGAATATTATTCCGCAGGGAAGTTTCCTGGCCGGTTCATCATCAGTAGTGCAGTTGGATGCCTGGAACTGGGAGGACGCTGCCATGAAGACCGATGCAGGAATGCATCTCTTTATGCCTTCACTATTGGCAAGGCCCAGCACCGGCAGGGGTGGAGGCGGCGCACCCGGCGGCCCCAATGCAAGCGCTTCACCCAACGACCCGGTCAAAGAAGGGCTGGAAAAGATTGAGCAGTTGAAGGGATTCCTTAAGGAAGCAAAATCCTACAATGGTAATGCGGCCAAAGATGAAATCAACCTGAAGTATGAAGCGGTTAAAAATCTCTTCAGCAAAAAACAAAAATTTTATGTGCATGCCAATACCGTGAAGCAGATGCTGGTGGCGCTGGATTTTGTAAAAGAATTCGGGTTTGATGTGGTGATCGTCGGCGGCAGCGAAAGCTGGCAGATAGCCGACCTGCTGAAGCAGAATAATGTTTCAGTAATACTGCAGCAGATGCACAGCCTGCCCACTACTACGGATGATGATGTGGACCAACCCTACAAAACAGCAGCCATCCTGCAAAAGGCCGGGGTGCTTTTTGCTATTTCTGATGATGATGCACAAACCCGTGGACGGAACCTGCCTTTTAATGCAGGTACTGCAGCCACTTACGGACTTACTAAGGAGGAAGCGCTGGCCGCCATCACCCTCAATGTGGCAAAAGTTATGGGAGTGGCAGATAAAACCGGAAGCATTGAAGCGGGTAAAGAGGCCAATATCATCATCAGTTCAGGAGACATACTGGATATGAGCACCAGTAACGTAACAGATGCTTTTATACAGGGAAGAAAAATAAACCTGGACGATAAACAGAAACAACTGAACGACCGCTACGAGCAGAAATATGAACTGAAGCCCAAGAAAGGGTTTTAACTTTATTGAAAAAAATACAGAATGCCGGGCGCTGAAAAGGCCCGGCATTTTTAATGCTTGTTGTTATGATCATCGTGGTCCTCCAGTTCAATATGTTCGCCACAACTGGGGCATTTATGCGTTTTCTTTACCCGGTTCATCCGGAACTCATCAATAAATCCGGCTGTAATAATACCGGCGGGGAGAGCAAAGAATGCAACACCGGTAAGCATAATAATACCGGCCATAGTCTTGCCCAGGGAAGTGAGCGGATACATGTCTCCGTAGCCAGTGGTGGTAAGTGTGACAACAGCCCACCAGATAGTGGCAGGAATACTTTTAAACTGTGATTTTTCCTCGCTGGGATACAGGTGTTCTGCAAAGTATATGATGCAGGAAGCGATGATGATGAGGAAAATGGCTAATATGAAGCTTAATGCCAGCTCTTTTGCCCTTTTCCTGAATACATTGCCAATCATCTGGGCTGATTTGGTGTAGGCCGTAAGCCGGAACAGCCGGAAGAATCGCAGCAACCTCAGCATCCTTAGAACCCTCAGATCAAAAACAAAGATCGCATGGAGATAGGCCGGAAGAAAAGCAAGCAAATCAATAATTGCCCCGGGAGAAGCCATATATTTTAACCGGCCAAGGAAACTGCCCTTGTATTTCTCTTCATGGTTGCTGCTCCAGACACGGAGCACATACTCAACAGTAAAGATTATGACAGAGGCCCAGTCAAAATAGTAGAAAAATTTCTTCTCATGCGGCTCGTCATGCAGGGAAGGAACAGTTTCCAGTATCACCGCAATTACATTCAGGATAATGAGGGTGATGATGAAGACATTGATGATCTTATCCCAGTGTTTATCACCCACAATTTCGGGGTGAAGCAGTCCATGGACCTTCTTTTTGGTAGCCCTGTACATATAAGCAGGTCAGTTTAAGGTCACTAAAGTTAAAAGAAAATCCCTCCCGCAATCCTGCGGGAGGGATTTTTATAAAAAAATCAGTTTGATTCTTATTTCGGCATCATGTCACTGGCAAGGGCCATTACCCAGTCAGCCCAAGCTTTGGCTTCTTCGGGTTTGGTGGCAAGTTTCATTCCGATTTCAGTTGATCTTTTAGACCAGTCGGTCATTTTTGCGCTGAGGTCAGCAAGTTTAGCAGGGTCGTTCATGCCGGCTTTGTACTCTTCCATGAAAGCTGCATAGTCGTTGGCAAATTTTTGAACTTCAGGATCAGAAAAAGTGGGAACACCGGCCAGGTTTGCAGGAGGTGCATCAGTTGTTGTAGTTGTGGTCGTAGTAGTAGTGTCGCCTTCAGGCTTTTTTTCATCCTTTTTCTTGTTGTTGCAGGATGCCATTACGCCAACCAGCGCCAATACAGCAAAAACTTTTTTCATTGTTTGTTGATTTTAGGTTTAACAATTAGGGTCGCAAACGTAGAGTTTTTTTACGATACGGCATAGCTTTTTAACCCCTGTTTACCCACAGGCTGAAAAACTACCTTGTGCCTATGCTTCTTTTCCGTGACAATGCTTGTACTTTTTCCCTGAGCCACAGGGACATGGGTCGTTCCGGCCGATCTTTGGCCCAACGGTCACAGGTACTAATTTATCTTTTTCATTGGCCGCATAATCATCCCCGGCGGCATCCACTTCTTCCTTATTGGCCCGCATCCGGCTCATATCCGTTTTTTGCTGGCGCCCCTCTTTCAGCGGGGCATTTTCCTGCTGGATGGGGATGGAAGAATGACTGAGGAAAGAAACAATGTCTTTATTCACTTCCCCGTTCATATTGCGGAACAGGTTATAGGCTTCCACTTTATAGATGACCAGCGGGTCTTTTTGTTCCAGGTACGCCGTTTGCACACTCTGCTTCAGGTCGTCCATGGCCCGCAGGTGTTCTTTCCATGCATCATCTATCACGGCGAGGGTGATTGTTTTCTCCAGCGAACTGCTTAGTTCAAGCCCGCCGGTACTGATTGTTTTATCGAGGTTGGCCAGCACATTCAGCCCTTTGCGGCCATCGGTGAAGGGCACCACCACATTTTCGATATGGCTTCCCTGGGTGAGGCGGATGTTTTTGAAAACAGGGATGGCCTGTTTCTGCAGATCGTCTTTATGGCGGCTGTATCTTTCAGTGGCTTCCGCATACAACTGGTCAATCAATGCATTCACATCGCCTTTGGCAAGATCTTCTGCGTTGATTGTTGTATCAAGCCCGAAGTTGACAATGCAGGCCATTTTAAAACCTTCAAAGTCTTCCTGCTCCCTGAATGTGTCAATCAATCCTTCGGCCACGGTGGAGAAAGAAGTGTCAATATCCAGCGCCAGCCTTTCGCCAAACAAGGCATGGTTACGTTTATCATACACCGCATTCCGCTGCTTGTTCATCACATCATCATACTCCAGCAATCTTTTGCGGATGCCAAAATTGTTTTCCTCCACTTTCTTCTGCGCCCGCTGAATACTGTTGCTGATCATGCTATGCTGTATCACATCGCCCTCTTTATAGCCCATCCTGTCCATCAGCGAAGCGATACGTTCACTGCCGAACAGGCGCATCAGGTCATCTTCCAGTGATACATAAAACTGGGAGGTGCCCGGGTCGCCCTGGCGGCCGGCACGGCCACGGAGCTGTCGGTCCACCCGGCGGCTCTCATGTCTTTCTGTGCCAATGATGGCAAGGCCACCGGCGTCTTTTACACCCGGGCCGAGTTTGATATCCGTGCCGCGGCCCGCCATATTGGTGGCGATAGTAACGGCGCCGGGCAAACCTGCCTCGGCAACTATCACGGCCTCTTTGGCATGTTGTTTTGCATTCAGTACGTTGTGCGGAATCTTTTTTTGCTGCAGCATCCTGCCCAGCAGTTCACTTACTTCTACTGAAGTGGTACCCACAAGGCAGGGCCTTCCTGCATTTCGCAGGGCATCTATTTCATCAATGACGGCTTTATATTTTTCTCTTTTTGTTTTATACACCAGGTCCTGCCTGTCTTTGCGTATCATCGGGATGTTTGTGGGGATGGTCACCACATCTAATTTATAAATGCTCCACAACTCTGCTGCTTCAGTTTCAGCTGTACCCGTCATGCCGGCCAGCTTATGATACATTCGGAAGTAATTCTGCAATGTAACAGTGGCGTAGGTTTGTGTGGCTGCTTCAATCTTTACATTCTCTTTAGCCTCAATTGCCTGGTGCAGGCCGTCGGAGTAGCGGCGCCCGTCGAGGATACGGCCGGTTTGCTCATCCACAATTTTGATGGCGCCGTCCATCACCACATATTCCACATCTTTATCAAATAGGGCATACGCTTTTAGTAACTGATGTACAGTGTGAATGCGGTCGGCCTTTTGCGCATAATCATTCAGCACCGTTTCTTTTTGCTGCAGCTTATCATCGGCAGGCGCAACGCTTTTTTCTATTTCAGCCAGCTTCACACCAATATCCGGCAGCACAAAAAAGTCAGGGTCTTCGCCGGTTTTGGTTATCATGGCCAGGCCCTTATCTGTCAGTTCAACAGAATTATTTTTCTCATCAATATGAAAAAGCAGCTCTTCATCCACAATGTGCATGTTGCGCTGCTGGTCCTGCAGGTAATAATTTTCTGCCTTCTGCATTTTTACCTTGGTGCCGGATTCGCTCAGGAACTTGATCAGCGGACTGTACTTAGGCAGACCCCTGTAAGCCCGGAACAGGTTTAACCCGCCTCCTTTGGCGTCGTCATCGCCGTCGGCCATTTTCCGTTTGGCTTCATTCAGGTTGTTGCGTATGATGCGTTCCTGCTCCTGTACCAGTTGCAGCACCCTGGGTTTGTGAATATGAAACTGCTGGTCTTCTCCTCTTGCTACCGGTCCGGAAATGATCAACGGTGTCCTTGCATCGTCAATTAATACGGAGTCCACCTCATCCACCATGGCATAATGGTGCTTGCGCTGCACCATTTCTCCGGCGGTGTGCACCATATTGTCCCGGAGATAGTCAAAACCAAATTCGTTGTTGGTGCCATAGGTAATGTCAGCGAGATAGGCTTTTCTTCTTTCTTCGCTGTTTGGCTGGTGTTTGTCAATGCAGTCCACTTTCAGTCCCAGCCATTCAAAGATGGGGCCGTTCCATTCCTGGTCACGGCGGGCCAGGTAGTCGTTTACTGTTACAATATGTACCCCTTCACCCGCCAGCGCATTGAGGTAAGCAGGTAAAGTAGATACCAGTGTCTTTCCTTCACCGGTGGCCATTTCGGAGATCTTTCCCTGGTGAAGTACCACTCCTCCAATCAGCTGCACATCATAATGCACCATGTTCCAGGTTATCTGTCCGCCGGCGGCAGTCCAGGTATTTTTAAAAACAGATTTATCGCTGTTGATAGTTACATAATCTTTCTTTACGCTGAAGTCTTTGTCCAGTTGCGTAGCTGTTGAAATGATCTCTGTATTCTCTTTAAAACGGCGGGCTGTTTCCTTCACCACGGCAAAGGCTTCAGGCAATATTTCCTCCAGCGCCTCTTCAATTTTTTTATCCCTTTCTTTTTTCAGCTTGTCCACTTCCTGGTAGATGTTGTCTTTGCCGACCAGATCATTGAAGGGGAGTTCTTCAGCTGCTTTATTTTTTTCAGCTATTTCCGCATCAATATCGTTGAGGTGTTCTTTGATGCGCTGGCGGAATTCAGAAGTCTTGCTGCGCAGTTCATCATTGCTGATGGACAGGTAGGCCGTAGAAAACTGGTTGATCTTTCCAACATAGGGTTCTATTTTCTTTACGTCTTTTTCCGACTTGCTGCCGCCGAATATTTTTGAGATAAAACCGAGCATGGTATGAGGGAATTAGTTAATTGGTTAATTCGTTAATTGGGGTCAAGAAGGTCATATTAGTCAAAAAGGTCAAATAGGTCAAACAAGTCATCATGCAGTCCAGGTTGACTTATTTGACTTTGTATGACTTGTATGACATCATATGACTGTTCTTTTTGTCAAAAACGGTGCTATAAAGTTTTACAGGCCAATTTGACAGCTCCAAAGGGATACCTTAGGAGGGAGGCAAAGATAAGCCATCAGCAGCAGTTATTTTTTGCCACAGAAAGCGGGGTAGTAAGCTGTTAAACCAACCGTTCGGGGAATTGCTACCCTATTTTATTGCCTGCTGACGTACCTTTCCACCGCGAAATGAAATCAGTGTTATGAAAAGAAATGTGAAAAGCCTGCTTTTGTCCGGTTTTGTCTTAATACTGAGCGGGATCATTTTGGCGGGCTGCTTTGGTTCCATGAATAAAGAAGGAGAAGCCGGGCCGGAGGATATTTACCTGGATTATAAGATATGGGGCGAAGAGGGGGAGGACAGTGTGATGGTAATGCTCCAGTTCAGGGAGTATGATGCTTATGGTCCTACGATCCGGATTGATGGGCCTGGGAGTGTTACGCTGGATGGAAAGAAGATACCGGGCGACAGCTCCAAAATGACCGGCCCTTATTATGCAGTTACCAGGCAGGTAAAGGAATTCACAGGCTTGCATACCATTGTTTTTACCAGTGCAGATAAAGTGAAGCATAAAGAGGAATTTTACTTCCGCCCGTTCACCCTGAAAACACAAATCACCGATACGCTGAAAAGGGACAGGCTGAGCCTGCAGTTTGAGGGCCTTGAAAAAAGAGATATTGTAAGGGTGTTGCTGACCGATACCAGCCTTACCGGCGATGGTATCAACCGGCTGGATACCATCTGGAACAACAAACTTACCCTTACCAGAAATGCCCTTTCTTACCTGGAGAACGGCCCCATCCACCTCGAGCTGATAAAGGAATTGGAAAAGCCTGTGGAGAACCATACCGGTGCGGGAGGCACTATCCTGATTCTTTATACTATACGCAGGGAGTTTGTACTACAGGATTAGGCGGATAAAATATTTTTACGGGGAAAAATTATTTCATGGAATAGAAAAAAACAAACATTGCAATCATTACTGCGAGGATGAGTGCTTCTTGTTTCAGTTTCTTATAATCTTTTGTAACCCATAAATAAATGAATTTGAGGATTAATCCTGTAAGTATTAATGCGCCGACGATGTAGTAAATATTGGCAGCAATAAAACCTTGCCAGATGATAGATTGTCTCGTCAGGCTAAAAACAGCCATAAATAATGCTCCGCTAATTAACAAAACACGGCTTATATCTTTTAAAGCGTTCATGTATCAGTTAATTATTTAGATATTTAGGTTAGTCGGGGTTTTTGGCGTTTTAATAAAGGTAAGAAATTCAGAATTGTTATCACAGTCGGGGTATTTGACAGATCAGGGTTATTTTTTCAGCGAATAGTTAAATGAAAACTGGTAAATGGGCAGGTAATAATTTATCTCCGGCTTTTTCACATATTTGTAGTACACCACTTTTATGTTTACAAAATTGTTTATCTCCACACCCCAGGCCAGGCTCCAGCCGTGGTACAAACCGTTGGTTTCAATACCGGGCAGAAATTCTTTCAACTGCCGGGGATTGGTATAGCAGCCGATATAGCGGAATGCAAACCAACTGATACCCACATTTTTTGAATTGTTGCGATCCCAGGCGCCGGTTTGAAAGTATAGGCCCATTGCGCCGAATGAATTTAAAAAGTTAACCGGTTTGCCGGTGGCGGGGTCGTTAACCGGGCCGATTCGTATGCCGGTAAGTATTCTTGCGCCGGTGTGATAAAGCAACCCTGCCCTGGTAACCTTTGTGCTTTTCTTTTTAAAGAATGCAACGCCATCCACAGAAATATTGGCCAGGCCGCTGAGGGGGTTAATAAAGTTGGTAACCAACTGCTCATTACTACGGGATGCAACCGGGCTTTGCTGGTTTTGAAAATTGTTGGATGATACGCCGCTGTAAATGGAAAGCGGTAGGGCAAACTTACCCGGCTCACCGATGTACAACCGTATAAAGCGGGCCGAAGCATTTACCTGGCCGTTGTTGATGATGTCAATAAAACCGGAGGTGAAGATTTCGGGTTTGTAGTGTGAACTGCTTTGAGTAAAGGTTGCAGGGTTATTGTTTAATAAGGGTTTACCATGTGTTTGCCGAAAGGTGGTGGAATCTGATACTTTTTGTAAACTGTCTTTTGCCTGGGCAAAGGCAATAGCCGGTAACAGCCAATATATTATTGACATTAAAAGTTTCATATAAACTATTGCAATGGAAACTAAAGGAGCAGATGTACTACCTGTACATACTACTTTTTCTTTTTTAAATTAAAACGGTACACGGCATTACCGAAAATCCAATAATTGTTGATGCTATGCCGGCCCGGATTAAACATAATATTGCCAGACGTTGAAATATCAAGAAACGATATTATGCTCAGTTTAAAAGAATAGCCACCCCCTGCACCAGCAATCCAGCTTGTAACTGGACCGCCGCTGACATTTTTGCGCCCCCGGAGTGCAAGGCCGCCATCAGCCTGTACAAAAAAACCGGAATTCAGAAAATGCGACCGGTACCCTGTTTGAAAAATGGTTAATGTGTTTCCCCGGTTTGGAGTTGTGTTTTTAAGGTTGATCATCATTGAACTGATCCCAAACTGCACATAGCCTAATTTGGTTACTCCAAGAGCAGCCTGAAACGAAGGCCCTATATCCCGGTATTCTGCCGAATAACTCCCGGCAGAATACGGGAAACGCATTCTAACGCCTGCGCCAAGGGAATTAATACCCTTTTGCCCGGCGGCAAACAAACCTGAAAAGGAAAACAGAACCAATAGTAATTTCTTCATACAATCATTTTATTATTCTAATGGGCACCCCAAGGCTGAACCCAAATGTGGTGCCTCTGCTGTATATTTTTTGGTTGGGCACATCCACTCTTTTGGCGGGGTCATTCCAATATCCGTACTGGTAGTGAATATCAAAACGGGCCATATTGGTTAAACCCTGTTTATAAAAAATATTAAAACTAAGTTTTCGTTTCCCCTTCTTATTGATGAAATCAAAACCGGCGCCACCATTAAGAAAAAGACCAGGCCCGATACGGTGAATTTCTATTTCGTAGGCATAATACGTCCAGGGATTTTGCGAGCCACCCGACGATCTTGAAAAAACCTGGTTGTAATAAGCCTTGCTTCTGTTGAAACTGATTCCCATCCCTGCCGAATAGTTAAACCGTATGCGGGAGCGGAACAGGAAGCCCTTTTCCTTTTTGCCTTCTTTCTGGAAACCATAGCTGAAAATAAAATGGTCAATAGCGTCTTCATGGGTAGCATTTGAAAAGCCTAATAAAAAACTATCCTGTCTATAGGGAGGGTTCATAAATTTATTTATCAGTTTAAAGGCTTCCCCAAACGGTACTTGCTGCACAGATAGTTTATGATTCATTTTTTTTGCTTTGTAAACAAAATCTATCCCCCAACTGCCGTTAATTCTGATATTTCTTGGGCGGAACTCTTCCCTGTTATAGGTTTTTGCATAGGTAGTGCCGGAAAAAGGTGCTGTAAGATTGATAACGCCGTACAACTTTTGCGATATACCTGAGACAGGCATAAACAAAAAAACGATTATAACTATTTTTTCTTTCATATTTCATAAAATGGCAGGCATAAATTTACGGTTACTAAACTTATGCCTGCCTGTTGTTTTAATAGCCCCACATTATTCTGTAATGTTCAGAGGGAATATAAGGAGGAGGATTGGGGTTCCTGTCCTGCGCCTGTCTAATCCCAAAGTCAACATTAAAATCATAATGCGACAATGATCGTCCCCCGCTGAATGGCCTCCAATGTAATACCCCGTTGCCAGCTGCATAGTATGATTCATATAATTCGGCATTTATATTTGACTCAGGTCCGCAACGAACCCTGAATTTAACATTGCCTGCAAGCTTGATATCAACGAAATCATTTGTAGTGACCGACTGATACCAGCGTTTGGGAGAACACATTTGCTTGCTGTGTATCTTGGATTGCAAAGAGAAATAGAAGATGAATTTCTGATAAACAGCCTTGTTATCCATGAAGAACTGTAACTCCTGTAATTCCTCACAGGCTGAATTGGGTTGAGAATACCAGTTCTCATCTTTTTTTTGAACTCTTCTCTTTGCGCCTTTGCATTCTCTTTCTGCATTTAAAAAAGACTGATAATCGGTTGAGTTGGTAGTATTATTTGCCAAAGCTTCAAGCAGATCAAGCCCAAAGTCTTCATCACCGCTTAATACCATCATTCCCGAGGCTGTTAAATTATTATTAACAAGGTCTGAATAAGCATTAACATTGCCGGCGGCAATAACAAGTCCCCTGTCGTTCATTGCATCAATTTTAATAAGATAATTGCCGGTCTGGAAAATATAATCTGTATTCAATACTTCAAGCAAAAACTCAGGATAAAGTGTATCCACACTCGTTACTGACGCTTCAGCCAATGTGGTTAAAGTGCTGCTTTGCTCCGCAATGGCCCGCAGGCTGCTCCAGGTGTTTTCATCTTCGGTATAAGGCTCATAAGATGCGACACTTGGGAAATTCATCACATTTCCACTGGCCGATGGGGCTTGTGCATTTACAGTAACGGAAAAGACAATTGTGAACAGGCAAACTATGCCGGTAATTATTTTCTTCATTTTTTTTATTTGCTTGCCTACTCTCTTCAATACCCGGTTTTCGGCATCCCCGTGGCATTTGCCTTATCCGCCGCAGCATGCATGGGCGGGTGTAAATGATGAGCGAAGCTACCGGCCTGGCCGGGCCACACCATAAAAAGCAGACGCAGTTACACCCGGAAAACACTGCTGTTTTCCCCGTCTTTCACCGGGAAATTTCCCGGCCTTTTTCAATACTTTTTATCTCCTTTATACTTCTCAAACCCAGAATACAGAATGTCAATGAACTTTCATAAACAAAAATCGGTAAACATAGCTATATTAAAAACGGGATTTTCCCCGTTTAAGAAGAACATTAACAACAAAATATTTTGGGAAATACCCCAGCCAGATTATTTTGCAGCCCTACAACTGTTTTTTTATGAGAGGAATCCGTTTACATACATACATACATACATCGCAGCTCCCCGGTTTCTAAGTTTTTTACTTTTTTTCACTGATAAAAACCCGGTTTTATGAGCAATGCGGGCACAAAAGACCTGGTTCGGATAGCTTTGGCGGAGGATGATCTGTCAGTATGTGAACTGGTGAGTAACCATATCAATACACTGGAAAATTGCAAGGTGGTGATACAGGCTGCTGATGGACAGGAGCTGCTTGACAAAATGAAGTCAAAAGCCCATATAGATGTGGCTATTTTAGATATAATGATGGCCGGTATGGATGGATATACGGCAGCCAGTATTATCAGGAACGAATATCCCGCAGTCAGGATATTGTTTTACAGTATGTGCAAAAGTGAAATAGCGCTTGCCATGATGATGGCAAGCGGAGGGCATGGCCTGATAAAAAAAGGCGAAAGTTCCCTGCAAATTCATAAAGCTATCCGGACAGTTATGGAGGGATATTATTTTTTTCCGGGAACCAGGAAAAAGATAATTATTAATGGCGATGATTATTCAGGAGGAAAGCATAAAAAAATTACTGCCGTTTCGCCTGCGGAGATTACATTCCTCCGTTTGATCGGCACTGAAAAGACGTACAAGGAAATAGCTGATCATTTGCAAATAAGCCCTAGGAAGGCAGATTATATGCGGGAAAGACTTTTCAGGGATCTGGAAGTGAAAAACAGGGCAGAACTGGCCATCCTGGCCTATGAAGGGGGCCTGCTGCCAGTAAAAGAGGAATAAATGCCTTTTGTTGTTCGTCAAATATATCTCATTTTAATCGGCTGAATTTTCCTCTCAACACCGTACTTTTGCGGCCTGAAAAGGCAGTAGGTCAAACTGGTCATATCAGTCAAATAGAACCTCAAACTGACTTATTTGACCTATATGACCCATTTGACCTGAATAACATTTAATAACTGAACTTATCTCTGAATAATGGCCGGACAACTTAAAGAAGTTCGCAACCGCATCAAATCGGTACAAAGCACACAACAGATCACCAAGGCCATGAAAATGGTGAGTGCGGCCAAACTCCGCCGGGCGCAGGATGCCATCATCCAGATGAGGCCTTATGCAAAAAAACTGCAGGAAATGCTCAGCAATATTGTGAGCAACAGCGAAGGCGGTTCGGGTATGGCGCTGGCTACGGAACGGACGGTGGAGAAAGCGCTGCTCATCGTCATTACCAGCGACAGGGGCCTGGCCGGCGCATTTAATACCAACCTTATTAAACTTGCCAAAGCCACCATTGCAGGAAAATATACCGGCCAGCAAAAGAAAGGCAATGTGACCATCTGGGGCATCGGTAAAAAAGGCTATGAGCATTTTACAAAAGCCAACTATAAGGCAGATGCCACTTACAAGGATATTTTCCTGAACCTGAGTTTTGAGAATGTGCAGAAAGCCTCGCAGGCAGCCATGAAGGCATTTGAGGAAAAGCAGTTTGATGTGGTGGAGATCGTTTACAGCCAGTTTAAGAATGCAGCCACCCAGCGATTTGAAGTGGAAAGATTTCTGCCTATTCCCAAAGTGGAGAAAAAGGCCGGGGCCACCAAAGCTGATTTTATCTATGACCCTTCCAAAGAACAACTGATAGCAGAGTTGATGCCAAAGATCCTCAATACACAATTATATAAAGCAGTACTCGATTCCAACGCATCTGAACATGGCGCCCGGATGACAGCGATGGACAAAGCCAGCGAAAATGCCAATGAAATGCTCCGGACACTGAAGATTTCTTACAACAGGGCAAGACAGGCTGCCATTACTACCGAACTGACGGAGATAGTAAGCGGTGCAGCGGCATTGCAGGGATAAGAAACCCTGTCCCTAAAGGGAACTTAGGGCGATTTGTCAATCTATACTTAAAAATACGGCAAAGCGGAATGTTAATAAGTCAGTTTTCATCCGTTGATTGGCAATATTAATTTCGTAGAAATCGTTTTGAAACAACAGCATGGAAATAGTTAATCTGATACCGCATATAGAAGCACTGATTTTTGCCAGTGATAAACCCCTAACCACTCTTGAAATAGCAGAACTCATCAATAATACTTTTGAGGATTCAGGGGAAAAAACCTCTCTTGATAAAATAGAATCTTCTCTCGAAGCTATCAGGGAAAAATACAGCGCTGATGTCTATCCTTTTGAAGTAAAGCAAAGCGGCGGCGGCTGGCAATTCCTTACAAGACCGGAATACCACAAAACAGTGGCGCAACTGAACGGCGATAAGTTTTTGAAAAAACTGTCGGCTGCTTCGCTGGAAACACTGGCCATAATAGCCTATAAGCAACCGGTAACAAAAGGCGAGATAGAAGCCATCCGCGGTGTTAGCTGCGATTATGCTGTGCAAAAACTGCTGGAGAAAGAACTCATCATCATCAGCGGAAGAAATGAAAAGGCCCCCGGCCAGCCGCTATTGTATTCCACCTCTGGAAATTTCATGGATTACTTCGGTATCAATTCTGCCGGGGAACTGCCTAAAATAAAAGAAGTGATACCCGACCAGTTGGTGGAGCCGACAGATGTAAAGAATACTCTTGGCGGCAGTACTGCCCCGGACAATGAGGGAGAAGATGCAACTGCTTTTGCGGTGACAGAAGGCGGAGAACTGATTGATAACAGCAGCCAGTCCGGCGGAGAAGAAAGCTGATTCAGCATTGAAACTTGTTATACACTATGCTACTCCTTTGGGGTGTATGACAAATTTTTCCCAGGAATTTTTGAACCACAACAGACACATAGGTCGCAGCAGGAAATACACACATAGAGATTCTATGTGACAATCTATGTTTTCTATATCCTATGGGGTTCAACTTAGTAATAGAAGTACATTTGTCATACGCCCACTCCTTTGGGATGGCATTGTTGTTTACGTATATTCGCAACCATGCCACTTCAGTTATCACCACAGGAATTGATCAGCGCCGCCGGTGAATTTGGAACACCGCTCTATGTTTATCATGCAGAGCGGATAAAAGAACAATACAACAGGCTGCGGAATGCCTTTGATGGTGCCGGTGCCCGTTTCTTTTATGCTGCCAAAGCGCTGACGAATATCAATATCCTCCGGTATATCAAAAGCATTGGCTGCAATATTGACTGCAGCTCGGTGAATGAAGTGAAACTGGCTGTTAAAGCCGGGTTTGAACCGCAGCAGATACTTTATACATCTAATAATATTTCGTTCGAAGAAATAGAAGAAGCCAAAAATCTCGGGGTGCATATCAACATAGACAGCGTATCCAATCTCCAAAAATTCGGCAACAGATTTGGCGGCAGTTACCCGGTAGGTGTACGCCTGCGGCCGAATATCATGGCGGGTGGCAACCTGAAAATTTCGACCGGCCATGCAGAGAGTAAATTCGGAGTGCCGCTGGAGCAAACAGAAGAAGTGCTGAAACTGCAGCGGGAAACCAATCTCCATATCCGCACCCTGCACATACACACCGGCAGCGAGATAAAGGATGTGGAAGTATTTGCCAAAGGAATTGAAGTGCTTTTTGAAGTGGCAAAACAATTCGGGCAATTAGAAGTGCTGGACCTTGGCGGCGGTTTCAAAGTGCCGTATGAGCCCGGCGAAGAAGGAACCGATATTGCGCTGTTAGGCAAAAAAGTAAAAGAAGAGTTTGACTGGTTTACGAAAACACACAATAAAAAACTGCAGGTGTGGTTTGAACCCGGAAAATTTTTAGTGAGCGAAGCCGGTTATTTTATTACGCAGGTAAATGTAGTGAAGCCGGCCGGAGAAATCATTTTTGCCGGGGTGAACAGCGGTCTCAATCATTTTATCAGGCCCATGTTTTACGGGGCTTACCATGAAATTGAGAATATCTCCAATCCTTCCGGGGAGAAAAAAATCTACAACGTGGTAGGGAATATCTGCGAGACAGATACATTTGCTTCGCACCGGCAGTTGCCGGAAGTGAGGGAAGGCGATTTTCTCCTCTTCAAAAACGCCGGGGCCTATTGTTTTGAAATGTCC
>JBQTHS010000089.1:0-2873 GCA_052389635.1 Bacteroidota bacterium
ATGGTAACCGGATAGCCCGCCCCATTGCCGAATACTTTTTCAGAAAAGTGCTTGCCGATAAAAAGCTGGGTATTGAAAAAGATGCAAAGTTTGTACGCCCCGCCGAACTGGATAATGAAAGGATGAGCGCCGATATCGTCATCAGCGATATGGATCCCAGCCCCGGCGCCGAGGGTGACGACCAGGGTGTGGGCACCCAGGATGATTACAGTGATTATGGCCCCGCCGATTCCATCGGCCCTGAATCAAAACCTGTTCAGGACGAAGAAAAGAAACCAAAAAAAGATACCGGCAGGACAGCCGCTGCAGCACCCGCCATTAAAAAAGAAGATGACGGGGTTCCCATCGGTTCAGCCGCAAAAGAACCGGAAAAGAAAAAAAGGAAACTGAAAAAACTATTCAGTAAAAAGGACAACTGAAGATTTATTGCACAAAATTGCTCAATAAGTTTACAAATCATAGCCACAAAGACACCAAAACACAAAGATGCACAAGGGGATTTTAAACCTTTATCTGAGTGGAAGAGAGAACGGGAAAATTGATCGTTAATGCCGCATATCTTGTACACAAAACGCTGGGACCAGGCCTGCTTGAAAAAGTTTATGAAGTTTGTTTTTGCCATATCCTGACTAAGGACAATTGTGTAATAAAACGGCAGTTAGATATCCCGATTACGTTTGATGGTTTTGTGTTTAGTGAAGGTTTACGCCTTGACGTAATGGTAAATGATTTGGTAATTTGTGAACTGAAGGCATTAGAGACAGTTAATCCTGTTTGGGAAGCACAACTATTAAGTCACCTTAAATTAACTGGCAAGCGTCCTGGTTATTTGAAAAATTTAATGTACCACTGATTAAGGATGGAATAAAGCGAATGATCCTGTAGACATTATAGCTTGGTGATCCTTTGTGTCATTGTGTCTTAGTGGCGTTTTTGCACTTCATACTCATTCGCTTTTACATGAACCCTTACACATCATTTTCTTATCTTTCCTGCCAACAGATCAACTATGGATTATATTGCCCTTGCCATTGCGCCGGGCCTGGCCATCTGTCTTTTTATCTTTCACCGGGATGCTTATAACCGGGAACCCAAGCTCAACCTGATCGTCAGTTTTTTTCTTGGGGTACTAAGCATTATTCCCGCTTTTTTTATTGAAAAAGCATTTGTAGATAACTTCGGCACCGGTCTTGTTGATCAGGCTGTTAAGGCTTTTTTTATAGTGGCGTTGACTGAAGAGTTATGCAAATTTACCGCCCTTCGCTTTTACTCGTACCGCCAGAGGAGTTTTGATGAGCCGTTTGACGGTATTGTTTACAGTGTGATGGTGAGCATGGGCTTTGCCACATTGGAGAACATCCTCTATGTCAGCAACTCGATCCAGTACGGGCAGGGTTACCAGGTAGCCTTATTAAGAATGTTCTTATCAGTCCCGGCTCATGCCACTTTTGGAGTGCTCATGGGTTATCATATCGGCCGGGCAAAATTTGAAACAAACCGTACAGCAGCATTAACAATACTTGGCTTGTTCTGGGCTGTATTCTTTCATGGGGCTTATGATGCATTCCTTTTCTGGCAGCAGTCGCCGGAGATAGAGCCTTATGTGTCCGATATCCTTTTATTCCTCGGCGCAGTTATTTCATTCATCGTTGCCCTCCGTCTCAGCTGGAAACTGATTGCAAAGCACCGTATCTTGTCGCAAAAAACTTTTATGCCGGGCGCCGCACTTACCTTACGCAGGGCTTATGAAAAAGATATTCCCCTCATCCGTGACCTTACCATGAAAGTATGGCCGCAAACCTATGCCGGCATACTTTCCCCGGAACAGATAGATTACATGCTGGAGATGATATACAGTGAACAATCGCTCAGGCAGCAGATGAAGGAACAGCATGAATTCATCATCGTGGATGACGGAAAAGAGGCTGTAGGTTTTGCCTCCTTCAGTCTTATTGATCCCGGGGTATATAAACTGCACAAGCTCTACATCCTTCCCACCCTGCAGGGAAGGGGCGCCGGTAAGTTTGTTATCGGCGAGATTGTGAAAGCCATTTCCCGCAAAGGCGGCAGAGCGTTGCAACTGAATGTCAACAGGAATAATAAGGCCAAAGATTTTTATGAAAGGCTGGGCTTCGTTGTAATAAGGGAAGAAGACATTGACATCGGCGGCGGTTACTTCATGAATGACTATGTAATGGAGAAAAAGACCGGCGCCTCCCTGCCTTAATCATGTTTCAGCACCCCTTTGCAGTCTAAGTATTGGATGGGGTCAACGGGTGTTTCAAATTCATACATAGTAAGTTCTATCTTGCTTCCCGGGCTGATGTAGCCCAGCGGCTGTCCCACTTTTACCACATCATTACGCCGCACCAGCAGTTTGTTCATACCCGTGTACCAGAAATAATATTCTTTGCCGCCTATCTTGGAAAATAAAACCACACCATAACCTGACTCTTCCGTGTTTTCTGTATTGGTAATTCTTCCCACTCCCACTGATTTCACCAAAGTGTCCGGGATGCTCATCAGTACAATACACATATCCGGTTCGTCAAACTTCACGGCGTTTTTGGGAGGGGGCACCACTACCGCATCATTCAGCGGGCAAATCAGCTTAACACTGTCTTTTTGCGCAAAGAGATAAACCGGCAAACAGCCCATTGCCGCCAGCAGGCAAGCCTTAACCATGCTTTTCATACAACTAGTTTATCAGTTATGGATACAGGACGAATGCGGTCAGTCACCCCTTCCTGCCAATGCTCAGTTTTCCTGCCATCTCAGCGCTCATGCCTTCAGCAGATATGCCATAGCAGCTGACCAGCACCCCTTTCTTTCCGCCGGTGGATTCAACAGCATACACCACTGCTTCATCAGAA
>JBQTHS010000090.1:0-39261 GCA_052389635.1 Bacteroidota bacterium
TTGTTGGCGGGATGTACCTTTTATTAGTTTCATAACCAGTCAGACAAATATTAGCTTTTATCTGTTGCGAAGATTTCAGTATTTTTAATTCACAAATGTGAATAGTTTTTTCACAGACTGACGTTGATGGTCACTGATTTCTCTAATTTCTGTTTATCAGGAAGCAGCAGGGAAAGTATAAAAGCAGAAAGCGCCACAAAAAAAAGAAAAACAAAAAAAGACTTAATAAACTTCATCCCCGGTGTGATTAGATTAAAATGGTTTCTTTGGTCTTTCTTCAACCTTTTCCGGTTTCAGTACCGCCCGGATAAACTTATCAGGATTGATGTACTTTTTGGCGGCATCCTGTATCATCCCCGGCGTCAGATTCTCAATTTGCTGCTGCCGCTTCAGTATATCCGCAGGATTATTACCCAAATAATAAGCATCAAAAAGGCTGTTCATCCAGAAACCATTCTGCTTGATATCCACTTCCAATTTTCTCCGCTGCTGTTCTTTTATCTTTTCAAGGTCTTCTTTGCTTATACCTGAGCTGATAATTTTTCTGAGTTCATCCAGCGCCGCTTTGGTCAGGGTGTCTGCATTTTCCGGGGCGCAGGGGAAGGAGATATTGAAAGTAGAATAAGAATATGGGATTTTGTTTATGGTACCAAAGGCGCCTACACCATACACACCGCCTTTTTCCTCCCGCAGTTTTTCCACCAGTTTAATGTTCATTATTTCACCCAGGCTGCGCAGGGCATAGTTGTCGTTTGCATTGTATGAGGCCGGAGAAGTAAAGACAAGATTGACATAACTTTTCGGATCTGTTCCTTTTGTTATCACTGTATCAATCATGCCGGCGGGGGGGCGGATGCCCAGGTCTTTGTAATTCTCTTTTTGTGGTTTGGAAGGAAGGCTGCCGATGTATTTTTCCAATAAAGGCTTGATCGCCTCTTCGGTAAATGCCCCGACAAACAGGAAAGTAAAATCACCGGCATTGGCAAACCGCTCCTTATAAATCTGCATACTCCGGTCCGGATTTATCTTATCAAAGTTTTCAGCCTTGGGGATGCCACCGCCCCGCGGATGATTTTGTGTCATCAGTTTCTGAAACTCCACACTGAAATAAATCTGCGGGTCGGCGCTGAGGTTGCCATACAATTGCTTCTGTCTTGTTTTAAACGATTCAAAAGCGCCGGCATCTTTGCGGGGAGCGGTAAAGTGAAGATGAATGAGCTGCAACAGAGTTTCCATTTCTTTGGGGATGGTACTTCCGTTCATGCCCTCGCTGTACGGGGCAATATTGGAAGATGCATTGGTGTTCTTTCCTTTCAGCATATTGGAAAGGTCAATAGCTGAGAAATCAGCCACGCCGCTCTGGTTTACTATGGTGGCGGCGTAGCTGGCAGAATAATAGTCTGCATCTTTTGCAAGCGAATGGCCGCCTTTACTGAAAGCCCGGAAAATAATTTCATCATTTTTAAAGTTGGTGGGCTTTAGTATCACGGTGGCGCCGTTGGAAAGTTTAATGCTGGTAACGCCCAAATCATTATTGGTTTTTGAACTGACAGTTTTTCCGGGTTTTACCTTATCCGCATTCATTAATGAAGAGGCCAGCGCTTTTTGCCGGTAAGGTTCAATGGATGCCAGTTCCACTGTACCAATAAGATTGTTTACTTCTTCCTGTGAAGGAATTTTCACCCCGTCTTTGTCAGGAGCATTCATGGTCACCACCATATTGTCTTTAGTGATCCATTTGGCCGCCAGTTTGTTGATGTCTTCCAGCTTCACTGATGGGAAATACTGTTTTACAAAATCATATTCCCATTCAATGCCGGGAGTGGGTTCGTTGATCAGAAAATTATTTACATACTCATCCACATATTTGTACGACTCTTCTTTTTCCCGCTCATTGAAAATGCGGTCGTAAAAACTCTGCATCTGTTTTTTTTGCAGGTCAAATTCCGCCGCAGTAAACCCATGCAGCAGCACCCGCCTGTTTTCCTGCAGCAATGCATACAGCGTACGGGCCATGCCGGTATCGCTGCTGTTGGCAAATAACTGATATACGTCTTTTGTGCGGGCATAACTGTTGGCATAAAAAGAACCGGCGCCGACAAACGGAGGATTGGGCTTCAGGGTAAGTTCCCGCAGCCGGTTGTTCAGCATACCGGTGAACATGCGGGTATTGATGTACCGGCAATAATCGCCAATGGTTACCTGCGGCATCAGGTCTTTTTTATACATGATCTGCACCGAAGGGAAAGCCGTTTCCTTGTCTTTGGCAACGACAGATAATGTCTCTGCATGGCTGGGTACAAAAAAAACTTCTCTTTGCCGGGGGTAGGGGGCAGCAGGTATTTTGCCGAATGTTTCTTTGATCTTTTGCTCGATCTCATTTACATCAATATCACCTACCACCACCACGGCCTGCAGATCAGGCCGGTACCAGTCTTTATAAAAACGCTTCAGTGCGGCATGTGAAAAATTTTCCAGCGATTCTTTGGTACCGATGGGAAGGCGGTCCGCATATTTGGAGCCACGGTATTGCACCGGCAGGGTCTGCTTCATCATCCTTTCTCCGGCGCCGCGGCTCAGCCGCCATTCTTCTATCACCACTCCCCGTTCTTTTTCAATTTCCAACGAATCGAGCAGGGCATTATGTGCCCAGTCCTCCAGTATCTGCAGCCCTTTCTCCACCAGGCCGGGCTTATCGGTGGGTACAGGAAGAATGTAAACGGTTTCATCAAAACTGGTGTAGGCATTCAGGTCGGCGCCAAATTCCACACCAATGCTTTGCAGGTAGCTGACTAGTTCATTTTTTGGAAAGCGCCTGGTCCCGTTAAAATTCATGTGCTCCATGAAATGGGCCAGCCCCAGCTGGTCCTCGTCTTCCAGCACCGAACCGGTGTTTACCACCAGCCGCATCTCCACTCTTTTTTCAGGCAGGCCATTGTGGCGGATATAATAAGTGAGGCCATTGGGCAGGCGGCCAATCCTTACTTTAGGATCCAGCGGCATCACCTGCTCCATATTAATTTGTGTAAAGGCCAGAGACACCGGGCCGGTCACTAACAGCAGCGATAAGGAAAAGCGTTTAACCAATTTCATACACACTGTTTTGGGACAGTAAATTTATCGGAATGGCGGGGGTTCGTAAAATAAAAATAAGACTGCCGGGGTTTAGCTTTTCCAGGCGATTTTACGGGATATTCCGGCTATCTCTATTCTATCGGTTTATAATCTTTAAAAAAATTCATTTTGGTTCCTTCCACCTGCTGGCGATAGTCTTTCCATTTGCCACCGAAAAATCCGTTTATCTTTTCTATTGCTTCACCCGCCGCTTTCTCCGCATTGGCCAGCAGCGTTTCTTCCTGCAGCCCGGGCGCCACCATTTTGCTGCCGATAGATTGCTGGGCCAGTTGCATTTGGGTCATTACGGTTACCTGAAAAGGATTACGGGAAATTCCCTGTGCTTCTGATGTCTTTCCGCTGATAAATTCCCGGATGGATTTTATTTCATCCTTCATCTTCCCGGTTGTTTTTCTCAGCGAATCAATCTCTTTTCCTTCCAAACCTTTTAGCTGCGCATCCATTTTGTTGCATACTTCTTCGGCTTCGGTGAGCCGATCCATTCCCTCGGTCAGTTTACCGGCGCTTATTCTCAGCCGATCGTACATTTTTCGTTGCGCCAGCTTTATATCGTTCCGGTTGCCCAGCCTCGGATCATCTTTAACGGCAATAAAAGTGGAGTCAGAAGCCCTTGCATACATCATCACTAATTTATAAGTGCCGGGGAGAACCTGCAAACCACCCGGTTCAGGGGCGCCCGGCTGTGGTTTGGCTGAGCCGGGTTGCCGCACCCCCTTCTCTTCCATACCCCAGTACTGCCTGTTGAACCCGCTGTCAATACTCCATCGAAGGGTTCGTATGAGTTCGTTGCTTGCATTGTAAATTCTTACCATGGCGCTGTCTCCTCCTCTCCTCGCAGTACCGGGGCCGCCTTGTCCCAGTCCTCCTCTCCCTCCACCCTGTCCCGTAACGACGGGTGCAGGCACAGGTTCAACAGCGGCAGGTTGAGTTCTTGCCGTACTGTCTGTTCTCTGTGGTTTGTTGATGAAAAAAGAAACTGGTGCGCCACGCCTGCGGCTGTCGCCGTCATAAATACCGTAAGTGCTCCATTCATATCCTGTGGCGGCCCTGTACTGTGCCTGGTGTGCATCAGGTGCAGTAAAGAGTGTAACAGTGTTTGTAAGGGGTTTCCCGCTGTTAGCTGCCAGTTTTCTCAGCGGACGGATATCATCTAATATCCACAATGCCCTGCCAAAAGTTCCAATCACCAGGTCGGCTTCTCTTTCCTGAATGGCCAGATCATAGGTGGAAACAGACGGGTAACCATTTTTCCATTGTTCATAAGAAAGGCCATTATCTAAACTCACCCATAACCCGTTTTCTGTACCAACAAAAATTAAATTCGGCTCTGCCGGATCCTGTATCATGCATAAAGCATATCCTTTTACTTTATTCTCATCAATCATTCTTGCCCAAGTTTTTCCGTAATCGGTGGTGCGGAACAGGTAAGGTTTGAAATCGCCGCGGCGGTAGTCATTGGCAATCACAAATGCTTCGGCTGCATTATGACGGGAGGCCGTTACCTGGGGTATCCAGCAGCCTGCGGGCAGGCCGGGAATTTTTCCACGGAAATTGGTCCATGTTTTTCCGCCGTCCCTTGTCAGTTGCACATTACCGTCATCGGTGCCAATCCAGATGGTGCCCTGTTCTTTTGCGGAAGGCGAAATGGACAGAATGGTGCAATGTGTTTCTGCGCCGGTAATATCAAGCGTTAACCCACCGGTGTTCTGATATGCTTTGATCTTTACCGAATCATTTGTAGTAAGATCGGGTGAGATGGTTCCCCAGCTCACACCTTTGTTCACACTTTTGTGCAGGAACTGGCTGCCGTAGTAAATGGTTTTTTTATCAAAGGGATCCTGGGCAAGAGCCGAGTTCCAGTTCCAGCGAAGAATAAGTTTTGGTTCCAAAGAAAGAGGTTTAATGAACCAGCTTTCCCCCGTCTTCCAGTTTCGCTTTCCTATATTTCCTCCCTGACTCATGCTATACACCCAGCTGGCATCTTCGGCATCGGGCATCACATCAAACCCATCGCCGCCGCCTACATTATTCCAGTAGTAATTCCGGATGCCCCCGTTGATCCAGGCATAGGCAGGGCCATGCCAGCTTCCATTGTCCTGCATGCCGCCCATTACATTGTAGGGAATTTCATTGTCAGCATTCACATGATAAAATTGCCCGGCGGGCAGTTTTTCATCAAATATCCAGTTCCTGCCCCGGTCTCTTGAAATACCAATACCGCCATCATTGCCCTCGATGATGTGATTGGGGTCGTTGGGATTAACCCACCAGGCATGATGGTCGGGGTGGATGCCGGAGTAAGGGATCATGGTGCTGAATGATTTTCCGCCATCCTCACTGAATGTGATAGTGGAATGAACATCATAGATGCGGTTCTCGTTGGCCGGGTCCACATAAATTTCATTGTAATAAAACGGCCTGTCTGTTACCTGCGCCGGGTCACTGTTCACCAGTATCCATTTAAATCCGCCGTCATCGCTTTTATAAAACCCGTTTTTAGCAGCCTCCACTTTTGCATACACCCGGGATGGCATACTGCGGGCAAAGGCAACTCCGATTCTTCCTAACTGACCATCGGGCAACCCATCATCCTTTGAGAGTTTTTTCCATGTTTTCCCGCCATCAACAGTGATATGCAAACCACTGCCGGCGCCGCCGCTTTTCAGGTTCCATGGCGTTCTTCTGAACTGCCACATGGCCGCAATCAATTTATTGGGATTGGAAGGATCCATCACTAGGTCGGCACAGCCGGTGGTATCATTGGCATATAAAATCCTGCTCCATGTTTCACCGCCATCGGTGGTTTTAAAAACGCCCCGGTCCGGATGCTCTGCGTAGGGGTTACCAATAGCGGCGGCATATACGGTATTTGGATTAACGGGGTCAATCAGCACCCGGTGGATACAAATGGTTTTTTCAAGCCCCATCCGCTTCCATGTTTTTCCGGCATCCAGTGATTTAAAAATACCACCGCCGAGATTAAGTGAATTGCGGGGGTTGCCTTCGCCGGTGCCCACCCACACTATGCTGGGGTTGTTTTGCTGTATGGCAATGGAGCCGATATTCTGCAGGGGCTGTTCATCAAATACCGGCGTCCAGGTATGGCCGCTGTTCTCTGTTTTCCACACACCGCCTGAGGCAGCCCCGACATAAATGATATTGGGGTTGGAAACTACAGCATCAATAGCGGTAATGCGGCCACTCATGCCGGCGGGGCCAATATTGCGGGGCTTCCAGTTTTTGAATTGTTCGAGGCTGAGTTTTTGCGCAGCAGTAAAAGAAATAAAGAATATACCTGTCACAAGCAATAAAAAAAGCTTTCTCATTATGTAGTGTTTTTTCCGAAGGACTCCCTTCGGAGGAAAGCTAAACTTACTTAAAAACAGGGAGTAAATTCAATATTTGGATGAATGGCGGGGCGCCGGTACAATCGCAATCCCCGCTCTTTATTGTCCTCCCTTTTCGGGTGTATTGTTGTACTTTTTTTCTGCCTCTTTCGCTTTCTCAAAATCAAGCACCACCCCGTTGATACAGTACCGGAGGCCGGTGGGCGGCGGGCCGTCGTCAAACACATGGCCGAGATGAGCCTTGCAACGGCCGCACTGGGTTTCTGTCCGCACCATTCCATGGGTGTTGTCTGGAGTGTATATGATGCTGCCTTTGCTGATGGGCTCATAGAAGCTGGGCCAGCCGCAACCACTGTCGAACTTAGTATTGCTTTTAAACAGCGGGTTGCCGCAGGCAGCACAATAGTAGGTGCCTACCTCTTTAAAACTTTCAAACTTGCTGGTCCAGGGCCTTTCGGTGCCTTTTTGCCGGGCGATGTAAAATACATCGGCAGGCAGTATCTTTTTCCACTCTTCGTCACTCATGGCCAGTTTGCTGGTGTCGGTGGTGGAATAAACAGAATTCTTCTTTTGCATGCTGTCCATAGTTGATGAATTTGTGGTGGCGGGTTTGTTTTGCGAATAACTGCATTGCTGAAGTGTGCCGGTAAAAGCCAGCAGCAGGGTTAATTTGAACAGGGGTTTCATGGTAATCATAATAACAAATTTACGGCAGAGGAGTTTGCCCGGATTGTCGGTAATATGACGGTATTTTTCTTTAACATTTCCGCTGATTCCGGCCCTGTATTAATATCAGAGACTGCTCTGTATAATTCAGCCTCTGTACATTATATTTGTCAGCTCACCAAGACAGATAGTGCTTATGTTCAATTTGATACTTTTTGGCCCCCCGGGCAGCGGAAAAGGAACACAATCCGAACGATTGGTAGATAAATATGGCCTGGTACATCTGTCAACCGGTAACTTGCTCCGGGCAGAAATAGCCAGTAAGACCCCGCTGGGTCTGGAGGCCAAAAGTTTTATAGACAAGGGGCAACTGGTCCCCGACGAAGTGGTGATTGGTATGGTGGACTCTTATTTTGACCAGCATAAAGAAACAAGGGGATTCTTGTTTGACGGTTTTCCCCGTACGGCGGCACAGGCCAAAGCACTGGATAAACTGCTGGAATTGAAAAAGACCAGCATAGCTTCTGTGCTGGCGCTGGATGTAAATGAAGGGGAACTGGTGAAAAGGCTGCTAAACAGGGGCAAAACCTCAGGCCGCAGTGACGATACAGAGGAGTCAGTGATACGGAAACGCTTCAGTGTGTATATGAATGAAACAGCACCGGTAGCAGAGCATTATAAAAAAGCCAGAAAATTTCAGACTGTAAAAGGCATAGGCACCGTTGATGAAATATTTGACCGCCTTTGCGAAGCGATAGATAAGAAGATGAAAAAGGAGCAGGACTGAACCAACGCAGCCGGATTTATTAACGATTAGTTTCTTGCGGTATGACTATCGAAAAAGAAAATTTCCTGCGCACTAAACTGGTTCCTTACCTGCAGCGCTTAGACCCTGCCACAGTTCCCCGCTGGGGCAAAATGAGTGTGCAGCAAATGATAGAGCATTATGCCGGTGATGCGGTACGCAATGCCAGCGGCCGGCTAAAGATTGATACCATCATGACGCCTCCCGAACGATTGGAAGCTATGAGAGAGTTCATGCTAAGCGATAAACCATTCAAAGAAAACACCAAAAACCCCCTGATGGGTGAGGAGCCAGCACCGCTCCGTTATAAAACAGTGCAGGCCGCTACCGGTGCCCTGCAGCAGGAGCTGATTTATTTTTTTGAAGCGTTTGAAAAAAACCCGCAACTCATCACCCGCAATCCTTTTTTTGGCGATCTGAACTTTGAACAGAATGTGCAGTTACTCTATAAACATGCCCTGCACCACCTGCGGCAATTTGGCGTGGAGCCACTGACCATTTAAAGCTTTGTTTTCAGCAGTGAATCTGCCCTTGCAAGGCTGTTTAAAATTGCATCTTTTACTTTTCCTACTTTCATTTTTTCATTCAGCAAATACTTTATCCTTTTTTCAGTATTATTTACCGCCGAATCCATATTGAATTCCTCCATCCATTTATCCATGCCCTGTTTTGCATCGCTCAGTTCCTGTTTCAGGCTGTTCAGCTTTTGATTCAGCGGGGCAATGGTCTCCCTGACTTTGGCCGGCAGCTTTGCAATAGAATCAAGAAGTTGCTGAACATTATTTTGCATCGCCTTCAGTTTCCCATATTTGGCCATACCCACATCATGTCCATCCATTACATCGTCCATCAGGAAATCTTCCTGTGTTTTGGTTTCTTTCGTTTCCTTACTCGCACTTTTATCATTATTGTTGCCGCAGGAGGTCAGTATGACAAGGCTTATTGGCAAAAGAAAAAGAAATTTCCTCATTGTTAAAGTGTTTACACTGCAAAGATAATCCCGGCACCAACCATTCTCAGGATAAAAAATCAAATCCGGACCAGTTTTATAAATTCAGGTAATTTAGCCCCGAATATTGCTTGTTATGTACAAACTCGAAAATTATATTACCGGTAACCGGATAACCGGTGATGGTGAGGGTCAGACCCTTTTTAATGCGGTAACCGGTGAGCCGGTGGCAGCGGCTTCCACGAAAGGAATTGATTTTAAAAGCATCATCGAATACGGAAGAACAGTTGGCAACCCGGCCCTGCGGAAAATGACCTTTCACCAGCGGGGCAATATGCTGAAAGCGCTGGCACTGCATTTAAGGAACCACCTGCCAAAATTCTATGAAATAAGCTACAAAACCGGCGCCACCAAAGCAGACAGCTGGGTGGATATTGAAGGAGGCATTGGAAACTTATTTGCCAATGCATCGCTGCGAAGAAAATTTCCCGATGATGTACTTTGTATTGACGGCGAAAGCCATAACCTGAGCAAGAACAATACTTTTATGGGAACCCATATCCTTGTTCCCAAAGAAGGGGTGGCCATTCATATCAACGCTTTCAACTTCCCGGTATGGGGCATGCTGGAAAAAATTGCGGTGAATTTATTAGCCGGGGTGCCTGCTATTGTAAAACCGGCAACGGTCACATCCTACCTTACAGAGGCAGTAGTAAAAGAAATCATCGCTTCAGGAATTTTACCCAAAGGAAGTTTGCAACTCATTTGCGGCAGTGCCGGTGATTTATTGAACCATGTTACATCACAGGATGTGGTGACATTGACCGGCAGCGCCTCCACCGGATTGATGCTGAAGAAAACGGCAGCTATCTTGGAAAATAATGTTCCTTTTAATATGGAGGCAGACAGCCTGAACTGTATTGTGCTGGGGGCAGGAGTGACAACTGACAAACCGGAGTGGGATATTTTCATCAAAGAGATTCGAAAAGAAATGACACTGAAAGCCGGGCAGCGCTGCACCGGTATCCGCCGCATATTTGTCCCTGCTGCTAAGATGGAAGATGTATGGAAAGCCATTTCTTCTTCTTTATCGCAAACAGTGATCGGCAACCCGCTGAATGAAAAAGTCAGAATGGGGAGCCTGGCAGGCGTAGCGCAGCGCAATGAAGTAAAAGAACAGGTGCAAAAACTGCTGGCCTCTTCACAAATCGTTTATGGCTCATTGGACAGCGTGGAAGTGATAGATGCCGATGCGGTGAAAGGCGCATTTATGTCGCCGGTATTGCTCATGAATGAAACGCCCCACAATTCCCCGGAGCCGCATAGCATTGAAGCTTTTGGCCCTGTGAGTACCATCATGCCATATAAAAACATAGAGGATGCTATTGCACTGAGCAAACTGGGCAAGGGCAGCCTTGTTACCACTATCGTTACTGCCGATCATAAAGAAGCAAGACAATATGTAATTGGCGCCGCCACCCACCACGGAAGGATACTGGTGCTGAATAATGAATGCGCCAAAGAAAATACCGGGCATGGCTCACCGTTGCCGTTACTGGTGCATGGCGGCCCGGGACGGGCAGGCGGCGGGGAAGAAATGGGGGGAATAAGGGGAGTGAAACATTATTTGCAAAGAACAGCATTGCAGGGCTCGCCCACAACACTGACAGAGATCACTAATGTGTACCAGCCCCATGCCAAAGGGAAAGATGGCGGCAAACATCCTTTTAAAAAATATTTTGAAGAACTGCAGATCGGAGAACAGATCATTACCGGGAAAAGAGTGATCACTGCTGACGATATTGACCGCTTTGCTGATCTGAGCGGCGATCATTTCTATGCGCATATCAGGACCACTGATTTCACCGGCACCATGTTTGAACAGCAGGTGGCGCATGGCTACTTCATCATGAGCATGGCAGCAGGGTTATTTGTGGACAGCTACGAGAAGAACCCGGTACTGCTGAATTACGGCATTGATGAACTTCGGTTTACCAAACCGGTATATCCCGGCAGCGAAATCCATATACGGTTTACCTGTAAAGAAAAACTGCCCAATGATAAAAGGGTGCTTCAGCCCGGCGATGAGCCGAAACGAGGCGATGATATTGAAAAAGGAATTGTAAAATGGCTGGTGGAAATGATAGACGAAACCAATGAAGTAACAGGAGTGGCTACGATACTGACGATGGTGGCAAGAATGGTTTGATAATTAGTTTATCTTTACCGTGTGAAAGATTTAAAAGATGTCAAAAATGAACTACAAAATATCATTTACGGAAAGAGCGGTTCTGGCGAAAGCGATTTTATCCAGACAGCCAAAGCCTACCTTAGAAATAATTCGCAAGCAGGTAGAGAAACTAAAAAAGCAGAGCAAATCAGACCAGAAGAAGAAAGGGCATTAAAAGAATTTGCCATATCCAACAGCCTCCTTCTTCACAATTATTTTTTCCCCGATACATCCTATTTTCTTACCGGGTTTATTGAAGAGGGAGACAGCTTTTTTGCAGTTGTCCGGCAACAGTTTGTTCTAAATACTGAAATAACCAGCCTCGAAACTGTAAAAAATCATTTGCTCGCCAACGGGTTCCTGCATAAAAAGAATAACGATTATTATCATCCGGAACTGGGTATAATACTGGAAGATCTTCACGATGAAAATGTGCTGACCAATAGCGGTACGTTGTTTTTTGTGAATACAGTTTTTTATCTTACCGCCACATTTCATGAAAAAAATGACAACCATGAATGAAGCTTATGTAAAAAGCGAACTGCACAAGGGAATTAAGACTATTGAATTCTTTCATCCGCAGAGCAATTCATTACCCGGAAAAATACTGCATGAGCTTGCTGCGGCTATCACACATGCAGGTGAAGATCCGGGTACCGTTGTAATTATCCTCCGTTCTGCAGGGGAAAAGGCATTTTGTGCCGGCGCTTCTTTTGATGAACTGGCGGCCATCCAAAACGAAAAAGAAGGACTGGCTTTTTTCAGTGGATTTGCCCATGTCATCAATGCCATGCGGAGATGTCCGAAATTCATCATTGGCCGTATCCAGGGTAAATGTGTGGGTGGCGGTGTGGGCCTTGCTGCTGCCGTTGACTATGCTATTGCCACCGAAGCCGCTGAGGTGAAACTGAGCGAACTGGCCGTGGGCATCGGGCCATTTGTGGTGGGCCCGGCGGTAGAAAGAAAGATCGGTGTTTCTGCTTTTTCCCAGTTGGCCATAGATGCTTCTATGTGGCGCAATGCAAACTGGGCCAGAATGAAAGGACTCTTTGCCGAAGTTCATGAGAACACGGCCAGCATGGACGAAGCGATCGGGAGGTTGTCACTCACTTTGTCCCTTTCTTCGCCGGCCGCCATGGCCGAAATGAAGAAAGTGTTCTGGAAAGGGACTGAACATTGGGAACAGTTGCTCCCCGAAAGGGCGGCTATCAGCGGCCGGCTGGTGTTGAGTGATTTTACAAAAAATGCGATAGCCAAATTCAAGGCCAGGTAGGCCATTCATTCTCCCATCGCTAATGAAGCCTGAATAGCGGCGACCTTTTTATTGACCAACAGGAAGATGATTTGCTTATCCCATTTGTCATCACTCACATTAATATAATAGTTTGTTTTGCTCAGCGCCCATGTACTGTCATTTACCATTATATTTTCCGGGCCCATGTTGATCGGGTTATCCTGATAGACTGCGAGAATAGCGTCCCTGTCATCGCCAACACCCAGTCCGTCTGCGGTCTTACAAAGAGGGCTCCTGGTGCTCAATGCCATCAGTTCCATCTGGTCGCTGTTTTCTTCCACATATGAACGCTGGAAATAAAGCTCTACGTCTATGTCGCGGTATTTGGCAGTGGCAGTATCCACCCAAACTTCCCCGGTGTCATTGGCATGTTTCAGGGACAGGGGCTGATCCAGCAGTTTTTCAATGTCTTTTTGCAGCATACCTATTTTCAGGTCGCCGATACCTTCTTTAGAGAACAGGTATTTCGCATCGCCCGGTTTCTTATCTGTTTTGGAGGTTTTTTCCTTATCGCCCTGACTGCAGGCCACAACGATCAGGGCGGTGATGAGTACTGTGAGAAAACTTTTCATAAAACATGTTGGTTTAGGTTATGATGAAGGTATTAAATTGTTTTTATTCCGAATCGTCGTAAAAAGTACCGACCCCGATCAGATAGACCTTATTGTCTTTTCGATTTAAATAGAAGACGATCTGCGGGCCTTCCCTGTCCTCCCTTACACTGATCGAATACAGGGTCTTGCTCCGGCCCCATGTCGTATCATTGACCATGATGTATTCCGGGCCCATATAAATCCTGTAATTATCAAAAGCATTAACTACCTGCTGTTTGGTGGAGCCTATCCCAATACCGCCGGCTGTCTTGCAGAGCGGGCTGGTAGTTGATATTTCCGTAAGTCGCATATGAAAACTGTCCTTAGCCTCGTAAGCATATGTACGCACAAAGGTTAATCGTAATTCAGCATCCTTATATTTTATAAATGCAGAATCCATCCAGGAACCGCTGATCGTATCCGTCGGGTTGGCCAGGGAAATTTTTTGCTGGATTGCTTTTTCCAGTTCTTCCTGGGACATACTGGTTTTAACAAGGCCAATTCCGTCCAGGCTGACGAGATAATCAGTATTTTCATTCTGCCCGGGCTTTTTATCTTCTTTTTTGCCGCCGCAGGCAGCCAGGAGAAAAAGAAAAGGGAGTAATAATTTTCTCATTGCAGGAATGTTTAATGGTTACTGAAAGTTAAATAATAATCCGGATGTCATCCCTTTTGCTTACGTTCAATTCGGCAAATTTTTACAAACTCTGCGATAAACTCGCAAAAGGCGACACCGAACTCGCCGGTATTATCCAACAATATGGCTACCCGCCCATGTGGACAAGACCGGCCAGTTTTCAGAGTCTCGTGCTGTTCATCCTGGAACAACAGGTGTCGCTGGCTTCGGCTTATACTGCATTCAGGAAACTGAAAGAAAAAGTTGGCTTAGTAACGCCATCAAAAATACTTGCACTGACAGATGCGGAGCTGAGGGCCTGTTATTTCAGCCGTCAGAAAACAATTTATGCAAAGGAACTGGCACTGGCCGTTCAAAAAAGGAAATTAAAACTCCGGCAACTTGGCAGTATGCAGGAGGATAAAATAAGGGAGCAACTAAAAAAGATCAAAGGTATCGGTGACTGGACGGTGGATGTGTACCTGATGCATTCGTTGCAGCGTACTGACCTGTTCCCGCTGGGCGATATAGCGTTAGTGAACAGCCTGAAAGAAGTAAAACAACTGAAAAAAAATATAAGCAGGGAAAAAATGCTGGAGATCGCCGAACTCTGGCGGCCTTACCGGACGATTGCAGCGATGATTTTATGGCATAGCTATATAAAGAAAAGAAACATTAAGCTTCAGGACTAATTGCTAAATGTTCAGGCCGCCGCATACACTAATGGTCTGCCCCGTAATATAACTTCCCATATCACTTGCAAGAAAAAGGGCTGCATTGGCAATATCTTCTGCTGTTGCAAACTTACCCAACGGAATACCGGCTTTATATTTATCAGCCGCTTCTCCTTCTTTCAAATAACTGGTCATATCGGTTTCCACAAAACCCGGCGCTATGGCATTGCAGCGGATATTGCGGCTGCCAAGTTCTTTGGCGACAGATTTGGTAAAACCAATGATGCCAGCCTTGGATGCCGCATAACTGCTTTGCCCGGCATTACCTATTTCACCAATGATAGAACTCATATTGATGATGGAACCGCTTTTGGCTTTCATCATCGGGCGGATGACCTGCCTGGTCATATAAAATACACTGTTCAGGTTCACCTGTATCACATCATTCCATTGCTCCGGCGTCATACGCAGCAATAAATTGTCTTTGGAAATACCTGCATTGTTTACACATACATCCACCGTTCCGAATTCTTTCAGCACATCATTTACAAAGGCCTCACATTGTGAATAATCACCTGCATTACTCTTGTAGGCCTTGCACTTTGTGCCTTGTGCATTGATCCTTTCTTCCAAAGCAGCTGCCTTTTCAGCACTGCTGTCGCTAACATATGTAAACGCCACATTAGCGCCTTGTTCAGCAAATTTGAGTGCAATGCCTTCTCCGATTCCCCTTGCGCCGCCGGTAACGATAGCAACTTTTCCTTCAAGCAGTTTCATGTGTAGTTTATTTATTGATAAATGTAGCAGTATTCATTTGCAGAATTTCTTCTAAGAACTTCCTTTCATTGCTCAGCCTCGGCACCTTGTGTTGCCCGCCCAGCTTGCCCTTGCTGCGCAGCCACTCATTAAAAGTCCCTCTCTTTATAACATGAACAACCGGCAGGCGCAGTGCGATACTCTTATGCCGTTTAGCTTCATAGTCGCTGTTGATACTTTTCAAGGCATCATCCAGCCCCGTGATGAAAAGTTCCATATCAGCCGGCGCCTGATCAAACTCTATCAGCCACTCATGGGCGCCGTTGGAGTTGTCGGAAAAATAAACAGGGGCTGCTGTATAATCATTGACTACAGCACTTGTCTTTTCGCAGGCAAGGGCAATGGCCTTATCCGTATTGTCCACAATCAACTCTTCGCCGAAGGCATTGATATAATGTTTCAGCCTGCCTGAAACTTTGATACGGAACGGATTCAGCGAAGTGAACTGTATGGTATCGCCCAATAAATAGCGCCACAGCCCGCCGTTGGTGCTGATGACGGGGGCATAGTTTTTTCCAATCTCTGCATGTTGCAGGCCGACTGTCTGCGGTTCTTTCTTTCCATATTCACTTACCGGCATAAACTCATAGAATATGCCATGATCTGTAAACAGCAGCAGCCCGTCATCCCCCGGTTTTTCCTGAGCGGCAAAAAAACCTTCACTCGCATTGTACATTTCGAGATAATTGATATTCCTCCCGATCATTTTCTGAAATTGTTCTCTGTATGGTGTGAAGGAAACACCGCCGTGTATATATAGTTCCAGGGCCGGCCACACTTCGCCAATCGTTTTTTTGCCGGTTCTTTCCAGGATCCTTTTGAATAATACCAATGTCCAGGTGGGCACTCCGGATACGGAAGTGACATTTTCTTTGATAGTGGCCTCAGCGATCCTTTCGATCTTGCTTTCCCATTCATCCATCAGGGCAATGCTGAGATTGGGTGTCTGCAGCCAGTGTGCCCAGAAAGGGGAGTTTTGAAACAGCACGGCGCTCAGGTCGCCAAACTGGGCTTCATTATTCACCGGGTTGATGCTGTGGCTGCCGCCGATGAGCAGGCCCTTGCCGGTCAGCAGTTCTGAATCAGGTTTATACTGGTAATACATAGACAGCACATCTTTGGATGCTTTGTAGTGGCAATCTTCCAGGCTCTCATCGCTGATGGGTATGAACTTGCTTTTATCGCTTGTGGTGCCACTGCTTTTGGCAAACCAGTAAACGGGAGTGTTCCATAAAATTTCCTGTTCGCCGTTCATGATGCGTTCGATATAAGGCTTCAGGTCGTTGTATTCATGAACGGGAACAGCGGCTTTGAATTCCCGGACATTAAAGAGACTGGAGAAATGATACTTGCGGCCAAACCCGGTATATTGGGCAGAGGTGACCAGGTCCTGCAGCACTTCCCGCTGTGCATCCAATGGATTTTTTTTCCATGCTTCGATGCGCCAGAGCCGCATACGGGCCAGGGATGATATGGCGGGGGAGAGGAGTTTCATTGCTACTGGCAAAATATCGAATTTGAAGCAACGGAGGAAAACTTAATCAGCCCCGGTGGATTCTGCAGCTTTTATTGCTTCATCATGCAACCAATCCTTCCTTTTCAACTCAAAATTCCTGCCGAGGTATAATCTTCTTACTTCGTCATCTGCCGCCAGCTCTTCGGCAGTGCCGTGTTTATAAATCTTTCCTTCGATAAGCAAATAAGCCCGGTCGCAGATGCTCAGCGTTTCAGTTACATTGTGGTCGGTAATAAGGATGCCGATATTTTTATGCTTCAGCTTAGCGACGATGGCCTGGATATCTTCCACGGCAATCGGGTCAATGCCTGCGAAAGGCTCATCCAGTAAAATAAATTTGGGGTCAACCGACAGGGCTCTTGCAATCTCTGTTCTTCTTCTTTCACCCCCGCTCAGTACATCGCCGTTGTTTTTGCGCACATGCTGCAGGCGGAATTCATTCAGCAGCGACTCCAGTTTGCCCCGTTGTTCTTCTTTCGAAAGTGTTGTCATTTCGAGGATGGCGGCAATATTATCCTCTACACTTAGTTTGCGAAACACAGACGCTTCCTGTGGCAGGTAACCGATCCCCAACTGGGCCCTTTTGTACATGGGCAGGGAGGTGATATCGCGGTCGTTGAGAAATACCTTTCCTTCATCCGGCCGCAACAGCCCCACCACCTGGTAAAAGGAAGTGGTCTTTCCGGCGCCGTTGGGCCCTAACAGGCCAACAATCTCTCCTTGTTTCACTTCAAACGAAACATGGTTCACTACGGTGCGGCTGCCGTATTTCTTTACAAGGTCTTTTGTTTGTATGGCCAGGTTCAAATTATTGTATTTATACAAATGTAAACGAAACAGGCAAAAGGAGTGAGAAGCCTGAAGCATTTAACAACCGGTAAACGAAACCCCGGTTTCAGACGTAATAATTGGAAACATGCAGGCAATTTTTGTATTTTAGCAGACATTCGTTTTCAATCCTGTTTATCTATGAGTATTCCCCCGGATTTCAGGCAGGGGTTTATGATAACGGCCGTTATAACTATTACGCTGTTGTCCTGCCAGAAAGAAAATGAAGGAGACGGCACAGCTGCCGGTCTGAAACCCAAAGTAGGCACTACCTGGACCTATTCTTATTATACCTATTACAGCTATGGAGGAGTGGCCACTACCAAAACAGTTACCTGGAAAGCCATCAGCGAGGAAACATTGGGTGGTGAAAAATGGCTGAAGATTAATGAGCTTGGAGTGGATACGACTGTTTATCTTCTTCGGGAAAAAAGCGATGGGCTTTACCAATATATCAATAACAGCGCTAACCTGTTTTGTAAGAACCCGACCAGCCCGAATGATACTTATACCAGCTATCACAGGGACTCTGTATATTTTTTTAAAGTGTCAGGAGCAGGCATCACCCTGCCTACCAATATCGGCGACATAAAGGTTAACTTCTATGAAGGCCGCAAAAGCGTCAACCTGATTGATGAGATCTGGTTCAATGCCAATGCCTGGATCGTCAGGCACCAGTTCTACCGGAAAGCCCCGCTGGCGACAGACTATTACAAATACAGCGCCTTGTTCATCCGCGATATTACTTACTAAAGGCCGTTAGCCGGCGTTGTATCACTCAATCCTTTTGCTATTGTTTAACCGCTTCTTTATGTTTGCAGCTTATTAGATGCAATGAAAGTAACTGATCACATAACGCAGGCAAAAGACACCCTTATTTCCTTTGAAGTATTGCCGCCGCTGAAAGGCAGGGGCATTGATGCGCTGTACAAGCACCTGGACCCGCTGATGGAGTTTAAACCTGCCTATATCAATGTAACCTATCACCGCAGCGAGCATGTTTTCAAAAAAAGAGCGGATGGAAGTTTTGAAAAAGTAGTGATAAGAAAACGTCCGGGAACAGAAGCCATCTGTGCTGCTATTATGAACAAATACAATGTGGACACCGTACCGCACCTGATATGCGGCGGATTTTCACTTCAGGATACGGAAGATGCGCTGCTGACCCTCAGTTACCTCGGTATTGACAATGTGCTGGTGCTTCGTGGTGATGCGGCAAAGAATGAAACGGCTTTTGAACCCGAACCGGGGGGTCATAAATATGCCAATGAACTGCTGAGGCAGGTAGCTAACCTGAATGGCGGAGTATATCTTGAAGATGAGCTGAAGGGAACCAACAAAACGGATTTCTGCATCGGTGTGGCCGGCTACCCGGAAAAGCATTTTGAAGCGCCGAATATGCAGACCGATCTGCAATACCTGAAAAAGAAAGTGGATGCCGGCGCTGACTATATCGTTACCCAGATGTTTTTTGATAACACCAGGTTTTTTGCATTTGAAAAAGCCTGCCGGGAAATTGGCATTACGGTGCCCATCATTCCGGGACTGAAGCCTGTTACCAGTAAAAAACAACTTACTGTTTTGCCTAAAACATTCTACATAGATCTTCCGGCCGCACTCAGCAGCGAGATACTGAAATGCAAATCAGATGAGGAAGTGGAAAAAGTGGGGGAGCAATGGCTGCTGGAGCAATCAAAAGATTTGAAAAGGAGCGGTGTTCCGGTACTCCACTATTATACGCTGGGCAAACCGCATGTGATAGCGAATGTGGTGAGGCAATTGTAAAATAATGAATACCGAACAAAGAATACCGAATTCTGAAGTGTCGCTGACCTCTTTATTCAGTATTCCTTGTTCATCTGTCCGATATTCAACTAAATTTATCTGGATATCTCCGCCAGCACTTTTTGGTCCACCTGCACAGGATATTTCTTTCGCAGCGCCTCATCCCATTGCTGCTCCAGTACCGCCTGGTAATCGTTAATGGCCTGGCCCCGTGCCTCATCAAAGCTCCGCTGTGTGGGCTGATGGTAAACACGGATAATATAGGCAAAAGAAGCCGTGTTGTCTGATGTGTTCAGCAGCGGGGTGGTAGTCATGCCGGGGCGGGGGAGCGTCCTGTTCAGGCCGGGTATCTGCTCCCATTCATAGCGTGATGAATCGGCCACCACTTTTTCACTGTACATATCAGCTAATTTTTTCCACCCGATAGCTGCCGGGTCAGCGGGGTTTGCTTTTACCAGGTCATACAGAGTCTTTGCAGTATTCATATCAGAACAGAAGAATAAAACTACATCGGCGCTTTGCTTCCAGCGATAGTTCATTTTATTCTTTTCATACAAAGACAGCAACCCTGCTGTATCAGCCTGGGCCTTGTTCCATACTTCCTGTTGCATGATTTCAAAAAAGAGGTTCCCGTCTTTCAGCTCTGTCATCTGGTAACTGAATTCGGCCGCAAACTCACCGAGGTGTTCTTTGTAATATTCAAACAGGGAATGCTGCACCCATTCTTCCCTCAATTGTTCCCATGGTTTGATGCCGGTGCCATCCTGTTTGTAACGGTAGGTATAGGCAAAATTGACCCAGTGGTTGGCGTTATATACCGAGTCGCCGATGGCAAACAAGGGAGTGTAGGCAGTAATAGCCCAGCCTGATGTCATGGGTTTTTGATCCAGCACACTGTCGCTCATGTTCCAGAGGGCCCCGTCATCATAGGGAAATTTTTTGAACCCTTTTTTGGCGATTACTGTTTGATAGATAAAATCCCGGGAGTTTTTTGACCGGCTGTCTGCAATTACTTTTTGCTTCAGTTCATCCTGGTAGGTTTTGTTGTCTGCATCGGTTATTACGGGCTTCAGCGAAATCCGTTTCACAATATGCCAGCCGTGGGAGGTGAGAAAAGGTTTACTGACCGCTCCGTCTTTTGCCAGTGACCACAGTGTTTTTTCAAATGCAGGGTCGTACTGGCCCACACTTATGTCCGGCATCATACCGCTGGAGGCGGCAGTAATATAGTCATTGCTGAAATCGGCAGCCAGCCTGGCGAAGTTATCACCGGCTATTATCCTTTTGTACAATGAATCGGCCCGGAGGGCAATTTGTTTTTTAGCGGCATCATCTGCACCCGGCGGAAAGGCCAGCAGTATCTGCTGTGCTTTTATTTTGCCTGCTGCTTTTCTTTCAGCAAGATTTTTGAATATATGGTAACCAATTCTTGATGTTACAACAGCAGAATGCTTACCAACAGCAGTATTATAAATGGCGCTTTCAAATTCGTACGGCAAAGTAAAAACGGTGATAAAGCCAAGGTCGCCGCTGTTGTCTTTAACAGTGCTGTCATCAGAATGTTGCCGCGCCACCTGCCGGAAGTCTTCTCCTTTCTGCAGACGCTGCAACACCTCATCTCTTTTTTTACGGGCAGCAGCGGTATCCATCAAACCACCGGCATTGCGGAACGCAATAAAGATATGGGCGGCATTCACATCTTTCTGGCTGCGCTGAAACGCCTCCCTTATCAGCCGGGGCATCATTCCGGGGTCGGTCAGGTAGTTTTCGGTGATTTGGGTGCGGAGGTTAGCCAGTTCCATCTTCAGGTGGAGCAGGGTATCATAACGTCTTTCATAAGCCTCCTGTATCTTCAACCGGGATTTGATGTACAGTTCCAGGTAATCGCTGATGGATTTGGCTTTGTTCTTTACAGGCTGTGAATTGTTTTTGTTAAAGGCCCGGAGAAAATCTTTGGCATCCACGCTGTATTTGCCATAAGTAAAAAGGGTTTGGGCGGTAGAACCTGATGCGGTGAAAAAGAATGTTGCAACTATCAATAAAATCCTGTTCATAAAATTTTTTTCAAATTTACCCGCTGAAGCTTCGTCCCGCACCATAGGCTTTGGCCGGCGGCTGTCAGGCGAAAGAGGGTTGCGGTTTGCCAATTGTCTATTGTCATTGCCCCTTTCGTTTTATCTGCAACACATCATCAATCTGGTCAACGGCCAGCTTCTTTGCCACAATGCGTTTTTCTTTATCCAACAAATATAAGGTAGGGAAAGACTGTATATCGTAGAGCTGTGAATAACCGGGAATACCGCCTTCTATCCGCATCTTGTCTTCGGCCCTGGAATAATACACATGGATCCATTCTTCTAATTTTTGCTCATGTACAAAACTCATCCAGTCTTTTTTAGTGCCGTCTGTTTCTTTGGATACGGCGAACATCTTCAGCCCGGCGGCCTTCCATTTGGCCCGGTAAAAAGAATCGAGCCGGGGCAGTACTTCTTTGCAATGCCCGCAGGTGGGGTCCCAGAAGACCACCACCGTGTAGTCAGCTTTAAGGTCATACAACCCGGTGATGTTGCCGCTGCTGTCGGGCAGCACAATATCAGCAGCTGCTGTGCCTATGATATTGGCCATTAAACTGTAGGCCCTGTCAGTAATCGTTTTTTTCCCTTTATCCGCCAGCCATGCATAGGTCTTGCTGGCAAAATATTTTTCGAAGAGATGAACAAACACCGCATCCTCCCACATGTATTTCTGGTTCAGGTAACGGTTCACAAATTTTATCAGCAGGAAGCGGGTCATTTCTTCATTCACACTGGCAAAGCCCATCATGTAATCAATTTCTTTGATAACCGAATCGGGATGCGACTGTACGATATGGTTAAAATATTTATCTAATTTCTCTTCAAAGAAAGTCGTGTAAGCTATCCGGCCATCCCAGAAATTCACCCCGCCCCAGTACTGATTTTTGTACAGGTTGTAGGCAGCCAGCGAATCTTCTTTTGTTTTAGGATGGGCCAGGGGGCCTGTCAATTCGGGTTCCCGCATGGTGATCAGCAAAGCGGCGAGAAGGCTGTTGGGATTTTTTTTGATGATGTCTTCCCGGTAATCTTTTACGTCTTTATCCGTTTTTGTCAGCTCATCAATGATGCGGGCTGAGTCGGCCTTGCCGGGAGCGGTTTTTAATTGCTGCTGCAGGGAATTTAATTTCTTTCCCCGGTTGCTCATCTGCTGCTGATAACTGCTGAAGAGTGTATTGTCCGCCGAATTTTCGAATTGTGCACCGTTAGCAATGCTGGCGGTATCTGCTTTGATGGAAAACTTTTGTTCTTTATCCACCAGTATTTCAAAAAAACCAGCCTTGTTAGGATAGCCAATGAGGTAGATGCCACCGTTCAGTTTTTTATTGCCTTTAAAAACTGCTTCGCTTTTGTCGTTCAGCATGGCCGAGTCAATGATGGGATAGCTTTTGCCAAAATAATGGCCAAGGTAGATGTACTGGTTTTTAAAGGGTTTGAACGTAACCTTTATTTCATATCCCTCCTGTGCAAAAAGGGCAGTACTGAAAAAAAATAATCCGGGTAATAAGAATCGTTTCATAAGTCAGAATCCTGCCTGCTGCAGCCAGGGAATCGGTAAAGATATTAAATGGTTGAAAAGTCCTGGGTTTAATGTTTAAAGTTTACGGCGCATAAAAGACTTGTTATTGAAGCATTTAGTTGCCTCTTCTATAAACGACTTTAAACATTATACCTGAAACCTTAAACGCCTACTTTTGCCCGATGGGCAGAAAAAGAAAAAAAGTAAGGGTGCTGGAGAATATCAGGGTGGAAGATTATGCTGCCGAAGGCCGCAGCCTTGCCCGCTGGGAAGGCAAAGTGGTGTTCATAGAACGGACGGTGCCCGGGGATCTCGTTGACGTCTTTCTTTTCAAAAACAAAAAAGACTGGGCTGAGGGATACCCGCTGAAGTTTCATGAATTGTCGTCCCGGAGAGTGCAGCCTTTCTGCAAGCATTTCGGCGACTGCGGCGGCTGCCAGTGGCAGATGGTACCCTATGAGGAGCAACTGGGGTTCAAGCAGCAACAGGTTGTGGATGCTTTGCAAAGGATAGCGAAAGTTCCGATGCCGGAAATATCCCCGATCCTGGGGGCGAAAGAAGAGAAATATTTTCGCAATAAGCTGGAATATACATTTGGAACTTACAAGTATATACCAGAGGTTGAATTTCAAAGAAGAAAGACCTCCCCAAGCCCCTCCGGGGGAACAGCCCCCCAAAATCCCCCGCAGGGGGAGGTCTCAGGGAACGGGGCGGCCGGCTTTCATGCAAAAGGATTGTTCGACAAAATAGTTGACATCGAAACCTGCTACCTGCAGCCCGAACCCTCCAACCGGGTGCGGGAAGCCATCCGTGAATATGCAACGGCCAACCAGCTTTCTTTTTATGATGTAAGGCATCATACCGGATTTATCAGGAATGTGCAATTGCGGACTTGCAGCACCGGTGAGGTAATGGTAAATGTGATAGTGGGAGAGAATGACCAGGAGAAAATAAAACAATTGCTTTCTCATCTTGAACAAACAGTTACAGGGGTAACCACCTGGGTATATACTGTCAATACAAAAAAGAATGACAGCCTGTATGACCTTTCTCCGGCTACATACTCGGGCAAGGGTTATGTGATAGAAAAACTGGAAGAGTTTCAGTTCAAGATCGGACCGAAATCTTTTTTTCAGACAAACACCGGGCAGGCAGAGCAGCTGTACCGGGTGACAAGGGATTTTGCTGAACTCAGGGGGACGGAAACGGTGTACGACCTGTATTGCGGTACCGGCAGTATCGGCATTTTTGTGAGCGGGAAAGCGAAGAAGATCATTGGAGTGGAAATGATAGAAGCTGCCATAGCCGATGCGAAAGAAAATGCAGCGCTGAATAATATTACCTCAGCGGAATTTTTTACCGGCGACGTCATTGATGTTTGTAATGATGATTTCTTTGCCGCACATGGCAGGCCGGATGTAATCATTACCGACCCGCCCCGTGCAGGTATGCATGAAAAACTGGTGAAGAAAATACTGGATATGGAAGCGCCAACGGTGGTGTATGTCAGTTGCAACCCGGCCACACAGGCCCGGGACCTGCGCCTGTTAGATGAAAAATATACGGTAACAAAAGTGCAGCCGGTAGATATGTTTCCCCACACCCATCATATCGAGAACGTGGTGCAGCTGAAGCTGAAAAATACATTGAACTAAGAGTTTAAAGAAGAAAAAGAGGGATAAAAGAATATCATGGTAAGGAGGGTAGCCAAAAAAACAAAAGACTTTCTCCACCTTCTTTTTCTCTTTCACTCTTTTAAACTCTTAGCCTAATTTTACCGCTTATGAGCAATTTTCGTTTTACCAGAATGGACCGTTTCCCGCCAGTGGTAAAGAACCTTATCATCATCAATATACTGGTGTGGGTGGCGCAATTGATTTATGACAAGGGTGATGGGATGCTTACTATGTTCCTCACCAGCAAGATCGCACTCTTTCCGGTCGATGACCCCAATTTCAGTCCTTACCAGATCGCTACGCATATGTTTGCCCATTCGTCCTATACGGGCACGATCCATAATTACCATATAGTGATCATCCATATTCTCTTCAATATGTTTGGTCTTTATATGTTTGGCCGTATATTGGAAAATGTATGGGGGCACAAGCGGTTTTTGTTCTTCTACCTGGCCTGCGGGGTGGGCGCCGCTGCCGCACACCTGATCATGCAGTATGTGATGAACGGGAGTGGTGCAGCCGTGGGGGCCTCGGGTGCGGTGATGGGTGTATTTGTGGCATTTGGTTACCTGTTTCCCAATACAGAACTGATGATCATTCCCATTCCCATCCCCATCAAGGCCAAATGGCTGGTGATTGTTTATATACTTATTGACCTGTTTGGCGGTTTTGGCAATGTGGCAGGCGATAAGGTGGCCCATTTTGCCCACCTCGGCGGGGCGCTGACGGGCTTTCTCATCGTTTTATTCTGGAACAAAACCAACCGGCGGACGTTATATTAAGAAAGTCAAAAAGGTCAAATGAGTCAAATAAGTCAAATGGGAGAGCTCAAAAGCTCAGGATATCTGACTGCTCTGACTTATTTGACTCCTTGTTACAGATACAGATGATTGACCACATGAATTACTCAGAAAAAAAATACCGCCAGAGAATACGACTGGATAAGGGCAGCAACAACCTGTTCATGCTCATAGCCATCTGCCTGCTGGTATTTGTGGGTTTCGCCTTTGTAAAGGCCCTCTGGTTTTTCAATAATGCAGATGATAAAGAACTTGCTAAAACGCTTTTCAATAAAAATGTACTGGGGCTTTTTGCCCTGCCGGCCGATACCGGGCAACTGCTGAACCAGCCCTGGGCCATCCTTACTTCATTATTTGTGCATGATGGCAACGATGTGTGGAAGGTATTCCCCAATATGTTCTGGCTTGGCTCCTTCGGATTCATTCTGCAGGATCTCACAGGCGGTAAGAAGATAATCCCGGTTTTTATTTACGGGGCCCTGGGCGGCGCTGCCGCCTTTATTCTGGCGTATAATTTACTGCCGTCATTACAGTCGCAATTGTCACTGGCAGCATTCAGCGGCGCTTCCTGCGGGGTGATGGCGGTGGCCATTGTTACTACACTCATATCGCCGGGCTACCGCATCTTTCCGATGGTAGCCGGTGGCATTCCCTTGTGGGCACTCACGGCACTTTACCTGATCATACATTTTGCCACCATTTCCATCAGCGACACCGGCACATTGATCACCCGCACAGCCGCAGCAGTTACGGGGCTCCTCTTTATTTTCTTTTTACGAAAAGGATATGACTGGAGCGACTGGATGAATAATTTCTTTGACTGGGTGAACAACCTTTTCAACCCGGATAAACCCAAAAAAGGGAAGGCGCTGAAAGAAGAATTGTTTTACAAATCAGCATCCGCCCCTTTTTCCAAAACTCCAAAAGTAACACAGCAGCGGGTGGATGAAATACTGGACAAGATCAGCCAGCAGGGTTACCAGTTCCTTACCGATGAAGAAAGAGAGATATTAAAAAAGGCCAGCAAAGAAGATATGTAGTCGGTCAGCAGGGCATACAAGTCAAATAAGTCAGGTATGCTGAACTAATTCGGATCTCCATTTTGACCTATATGACCGCTTGGTAGTGTCTCAGTTTGAATTTTTAGCCACTAAGGCACAGAGACCCGAAGCAACACAAGGTATTCTTTGTGATCACTTAGTGACGTAATGCCTTTGTGGCATATATATCTGAACTTTGAAACTGATACACTGCTGACCGCTTTGACTTATTTGACCCTTCCCCCCGTTTCAGTAAATTGCAGTAATGGCCACCCGGTTCCGCATTTTTACCAAGAAGGTTTTTATTGTTACCAACGTGGTACTGGTTTTCTTTTTGTTGCTCTCCTGCCTGGTGCCTTACCTCAACCCGCAAACTTGGTGGTTCATTGCTTTCCTTGGACTGGCATTCCCTTTCTTACTGCTGCTTAACCTGTTTTGTATTGCGGGCTGGCTTATCATCCTGCGGCCCCGCTATGCACTTATATCGGGCATGGCGGTACTGGCGAGTATCAAAAGCCTCAGTGTTTTTTTTGCCTTTCATTTTTCAGGCGGGTTTGATTATTCAAAAAAGCCCGGTACCCTGCGGGTAGCCACCTGGAATGTGGCCCGTTTTATCGAACTCAAACGCAATAACAATACCGGCAGCCAGAAACGCCTGAAGATGTTTGACCTCATCCGCCAGCAGGATGCCGATGTGCTCTGCCTGCAGGAATTTCATACATCCACTGATTCTAATTATTACGATAATATCGGCCCCATCCACAAGGACCTCGGATATCCGTATTACTATTTCTCATTTGATGAGGATGGCGATAACCACTACTACAGTTCCATCATCTTTTCCCGCTATCCTTTTGCCGACACAGGCCGCATCCGCTACCCACGGCCCACCCTGCCCGATGTGCTGATGTATGCAGACATCCTGAAAGACAATGACACCATCCGGGTGTACACCACCCACCTGCAGTCGCTTCAGTTAGGAAAATTTGACTATGACCGCATCCGCAGGATACGTGGCGGCGATGACAGCCTGGTGGCCAATTCAAAAACCATATTGGGAAAGATCCGGAAAGGATTTTCACGCCGCAGCATACAGGCCGATGTGGTGAAGGAAGTGATGGGAATTTCCCCGCATCCGTATTTGCTCTGTGCCGACCTGAACGATGTGCCCAATTCATACACCTACTTTACTGTAAAGGGAAAACTGCAGGATGCCTTTCTGAAAAAAGGGTTTGGCATCGGCCGCAGTTTTGCCGGCCTTGCCCCCACGCTGCGCATTGATTACATATTTGCGGATAAAAATTTCAGGATACGGCAGTTCAACCGGGTGCTGAAAAATCTGAGCGACCATTACATGCTTGTGGCTGATGTGCAATTGAAAAAATAATTGGCTATCTTAGGGGCATGAAAATCATGGCTCTCACATCCTGCTTTTGTTAACGCTGCCGGGCTATTGCACCGGCCCTTCCTCATTGTACTAAACGAATTTTCAGCATCTTTGCCGCACAGGCCAAACCGGCGGGGAGACAAAATAAATCAGGATGAACCAGTTAAAAGTTTACAATTCTTACAGCAGGCAGAAAGAAGTTTTCACCCCCCTCACTCCCGGTCATGTGGGCATGTATGTGTGCGGCCCCACCGTTAGCGGCGAAAGCCATCTCGGCCATGCAAGGCCTTATATTACGTTTGATGTAATCTATCGCTACCTGCAGCACCTCGGCTATAAGGTGAGGTATGTCCGCAACATTACCGATGCCGGGCATTTTGAAGAAGAAGGAAGGGAGGCAGAAGATAAGATCTCGAAGAAGGCCGTGCTGGAAAAATTAGAACCCATGGAACTGGTGCAGAAATACACCAATCTCTACCACTGGGCCATGGAGCAGTTCAATACGCTGAAGCCCTCCATCGAACCAACGGCCACCGGCCATATCGTGGAGCAGATAGGAATGATTAAGCAGATTATTGAAGCAGGTTATGCCTATGAAGCAGGCGGCTCGGTTTATTTTGATGTAAAGAAATATGCAGCATCACATGACTACGGCAAACTGAGCGGCCGGGTGCTGGAAGACCTGTTAGAAGCCACCCGGGAACTGGAAGGTCAGGAAGAAAAAAGAGATGCAGCTGATTTTGCGCTCTGGAAAAATGCAGCGCCGGAGCATATCATGCGCTGGCAAAGCCCCTGGGGCGTCGGGTTCCCGGGCTGGCATATCGAGTGTTCGGCCATGGCCACCAAATACCTCGGTGCACAATTTGATATTCACGGAGGCGGCATGGATTTATTATTTCCTCATCATGAAAGCGAGATAGCACAGAGTACTATCTGCAACCATGCGGCACCGGTGCGTTACTGGATGCACAATAACATGATAACGATTGACGGCCGCAAGATGGGCAAGAGTTACAATAATGTGATAAGGCTGACAGAGCTGTTCAGCGGCGATCATCCCTCGCTTGAAAAAGCCTATCACCCGATGGTAATACGTTTTTTTATCCTGCAAACGCATTACCGCAGCACACTGGACTTCAGCAATGATGCATTGCAGGCAGCAGAGAAGGGACTGAAGAGGCTGTGGGAGGCCTATGAAAAACTGGGAGCCATGAGTCGGGAGTCGGGAGTCGGGAGTCCGGAGTCGGGCTTGCCCGCCGGAACTTTAGCGAAGGAGGGAACTGATCAAGAACTGGATTCGAAAATAAAAAAGCTTATAGCTGAATTGGATGAATTCATGAATGATGACTTTAATACGGCGAAAGTGCTGGCCAATATGTTTGAGCTGGTGCCGGTCATCAATTCCATGAAGGATAAAACAATTCCTGTTGCTGCATTGAGCAGGGAAACTTTTGAATTGCTGCAAAAGCAGATGAAAGTCTATGCGGAAGACATACTCGGGCTGAAAAGCGTAACAGCAGCAGATAATGAACAACTGAAAGGGGTGATGGACCTGCTGATTGACATCCGCAAAGAGGCCAGAAGCAAAAAAGACTTCGCCACTTCCGACAAGATAAGAAACCAGCTTTCCCAACTGGGCATCGCATTGAAGGATGAGAAAGACGGGGGGATGAGCTGGGGGATTGAAGCCCCCTGAATCTCCGCCAGCTGGCGGAGGACTTCCGGACAACTTGAAAGTTGAGAAGGCTTTCAGATAACCAGATGCTGTGGCTCGTCCTTTATCTTAAGAATTCTTCTTCATGCCTTTCAGAATTCGTTGAACGGCGGGTATTATCCGTCACTAATCCCTAATTTTCCAATTAACCAATACCCGGTATTCATGCATTATGTTTCCCATCTCTCCAAAGACGAAAAACTGAAAAAGCTCATTAAAGAGCATGGCGTTTTCAAACTGCAGCAAAAGAAAAATCTCTGTCTTTATCTCTGCTATTCCATCATGAGCCAGCAGTTGAGCACCAAAGTGGCGAAAGTGATCAAGCAGCGGTTCCTGGGCCTGTACGGCAGCAACGAACCCAGCCCGCAGCAGATAGTGGACACTCCTTTTGAAAAGCTGCGGGGTATTGGCATGAGCAATGCCAAGGTGAGTTATGTGCAGAATGTGGCCCGTTTTGAACTGGAGCAGGGCATGGGCCATAAAAAACTCAGCAAGCTGGACAATGAACAAGTGATAGAATACCTCACCCAAATAAAAGGCGTGGGCCGCTGGACCACGGAAATGCTCCTGATGTTTGCTCTTTGCCGTGAAGATATATTCGCCCCGGATGACCTCGGGCTGCAGAACGCCGTTATCGGCCTCTATGGTCTAAAGCACCGGAAAAAGAAAACCATGCAGGCAGCGATCTTAAAAATAACAGAACAATGGGCGCCTTACCGCACCTATGCCTGCATGTACCTGTGGAGGTGGAAGGATAATACACCGGTGGGGAAGGAGAAAAATAAGAAATGACTTTTTGAATTGCGGGTTCCTGGCCGTTATTAACCGGCACATGCCGGAGCCGGCCCGGCTTCTTTGGCCGGCGGAGGATGTAAGCCACAAAATGTGGGAAGGAAAAAAATTTTCAAATCCCGGATTGGTTCAAACCTTCATTTATCTCCTGCTTTCAAAAGAAATAAGAATTGACGATATGATCCTTCTCTAATGCCTATATACATAGGACCCCATGTTGTGTGCATGTTGCTCGTTTGTCATGGCACTACTTCGTAAACAATCTGATCGTTGTTTCCAAAAACCTGCCTCATTATGTTGTGCCCGATTGTGGTAGTCTGATCGAGGTCGCTTTTTGTTTCTATTCGCAAAACAGGAGCCGTGTCCGATGTTTTATAATGTGGCTTGTTGCCATATGTTGTCATTTGTGTCTTATACCCATTTTGGTCAGCAAATTGTCTTAGTTTATCAATCCAAGGAAGTTGCTCTTCATACATTGCTTCAAAGTCAATATTATATAGATTTCTGTCAGGCATGAAATAAATGCAGTCGAAACCGTTTAAATGAATTCCGAAAAAGTCAAACTCAAGCTTTTTGTTTTGCAGACGTATCAAAACAGATTTAAGGTCAGATATTTTAATTTGCTCAGCTCTCGGCACTTCATCAAGATTTAGCGTTTGTTCTTTTTGTTTATTATCGGTCTGTCCACATGAAAATAAGAGAATTGTCGCAGTTACAGTGATTAGCAAAATAGATACGGTCTTTCTCATTGGTCAAAATTTGGAGAGTGTCCATTGCAATTGCACACAACGTCAGTCTGTGAAAAAACTATTCACAGGTGTTGATTAAAAGTAAGCAATTCTTTGCAACAACTAAAGAGTGAAGTTTGTCTAACCGGTTATGAAAATAATACAAGGCATCTCCCGGCATCAAATTTCTTTCCCGACGAGCCTCCTCCGACAGTATGTTCGGGTAATAGGAAAATCAGCGGAGGGACTCGTCGGAACACCGTACCTTTCTTTTTATGTCCTTGCATCGGAAAGTAACCAAACCGGGTATTTATTTTATTACGTTTACAAACCATGCATGGCTTCCACTGATACAAATAACGGATGGTTATGATCTTGTATATAACTGGTTCAAAATTCTACGGGAAAGAGGAAACACAGTAACAGGATTTGTTATCATGCCTGATCATTTACATGTCTTGCTGTATTATCACGGAGGTAATCAATCGCTGAATACAATAATCAGGTAAAGGATAAAAGCCGGGGAAAAATACATGAAGTATGGAAAGATTCATTTGATGTAAAAGAATGCAGAACAGAAAAGTTCATTATGCAAAAGCTGAATTATATTCATAACAATCCCTGTTCGGGCAAATGGAGACCGGCGGTTGATCCTATTCATTATCTTCATAGTCCGGCCTCATTTTATATCAGCGGAAAAAAAGGAAGTTATGAAGTAAGGGATTACCGGGAGTTTATGAACTTTGATGATGACGATTGACAGTGAGCTGCTCGTTTTTAAAGCGACGAGTCCCTCTTCGTAGATTCTGAAAGTTAGTTAGCTAATGCGGAGGAGACTCGTCGGGGAAGGAATAAACATATAACCCCATTGATATAAGGTTGGGGCCGCTCAGACCGCTTTACATAGGAATCCCATGTTGTACGCTGGCTTCTGTTTATTTCTGTAATATCAGATTTTTTAAATTAATACTTCCGCAATTAATTTCTTTCTTGTCCATTATTGGTAGTTCAGGAGCCATTTTGTATAGGGAAATTTTATAAAAGAGATTTTGCCCTTTTAAACTAAATCCGGTTCGCATTGCACCGCCTGAGCCATGATTAGAGATTGGTACGACATAAAAAGCTGTTGATTCATTTGGATTAATAGTTCTTTTCAACGAATATGATTTATTGATGCCAGTATCTAAAAAAGATTTTACTCCCAGACCATATTCAGATAAGGATGCTTTATCAGGTGTCATGGTATCGGAAGGAATAAGCAATTTCATGTAGTTTCCCGATGAATGTGGGAACTCAAATGAATCCGAAGGAAAATCAATTTTCAATTCAACAGGATTAATTGTCTCATTGGTTATTTGAGTCCAAAATACAGCATAATTATATTTCTTACCATTAGGGTCAGTGTAATTTACTTTACTATTTGGACCGCTGTTATGTATTATTAGGCGGTTACCCATAGAATCGGCATACTCATAATTCCTTACCGAATTTATAGTTTCTATATCAACAGTATCTGGCGTTGATTTACTGTCTTGTCCACAGGAAATAAGTCCTGCAGTTGCAATAATTATTAACAATATACTTTTCTTCATTTTTTATTTGTCGATTGTCTGTGGTCAGCTTGCGTACAACGGACACGGCCTTGGCGATGTGGCGGTATTTGAAAATCGTCAGCCCGTAACCGCTGCTAAATTTATAAATAAAAGTTCATTGTTTATTCTATTGCTTGGCGTTATTCGTCGGCTGGAACTGAAGCCGAATAGCGAACAAAAAGTTGAGCATATATTCGTCACCCCGCCATATTGCCAAACCGCCTGTGTGTGCCCTGAATGATAAATATAGTTCTTAGAAATGAGAAAGCCGGAGAGTGAAAGTCTCTTATGTGTCCCGATAACTATCGGGAAAACATTAGTCCCGCAATGGCGGGACAAGGGTGAGAGCAGTGATGCTCTATCTGAAGTAAGCGGGACTGCAAAAGATTGCCCTGATCCTTCGGCTGCGCTCAGGACAGGCCAAGCAGGAACTGTATATGAGGCATAACGGAGTGGATGAGTAAGCACAGCATTACAAAGTCCTGAATGAATAATTCAGTTATGTAGATGCAGCAGGCGTAATCCGAAGGCTATTTATCTTACCGGGGGAGGTCTCTTGATTTTTCTAAATCAAAGAGAAGTCAGCAGAGGTCATAGTAGTTGTTGGTAACGAGCCGTTGGAAAGAACGGAGGTCTCACAAAACAGCGAAGGACTGAACGGATCATCGTTTCCAATTCGATAAGGAGGCGTGCCAGCCTTATCTTAAATGAGAAACAAATTACAACTGGTGAAAAGAGCAGTTGCAATTATGATTTTCCGAACCGCTGTATTCGCGGCCCGAACGTACAGTGGTGTGAAAGGCGCACCTCATCACTTACAAGTGGTGAGGCCGCCTACTCGATTAGCTGCATACCCTTCTCGGTCAGCAACAAGGTGTGCCCAATTGTTTTGGCGGACACTTAACTGTTCCATAACTGCAATAAACACAACAGTCGCCCTTTTGGGGTTTCAGTCTTGTCTTGCAGTTTTCACATTCATAAAAAAACTTGCAAGCGTCAGTTGGCATTATTTCTTCTTTTTTGTGCCCGCAGTTGGGACAAGTAATTGTTGATTGTAGTAGGACTTCCATCTTTTTGGTGCATTTACTTTTTAAGATTGTCCGTAAAAATATAGAGTAACATATGCGTCTTCTTTTTAGAGTTCAATTCATCAGGACCGGTATAAACATAAGTAATTTTCAATTCTGGATGTTTTTTTTCAAATGCTTTAATCGTGTTTTCCATTGTGAACTTGTCTCCCAAAAAAGGAAAATCAAACTTATAAACTCCCTGAACAACTTCCTCTCCTTGCACAGGTTGTGTTTTTTTTGAGAAAGTAGATTTTGAAAAGTCTAAAATAGAATAGGAAGCAATAATAGTTAAGATTGTTCCTGCCAATAATCCTATTTTAATGTCTTTTGAAAAAGAAAATTTTATTACCCTTTCTTCGGTGAGTGAATTATATTTATAAACTGCCCAACAGACCACCAACATTATCCAAAAGAGACCGTGTTCAAGCAAATTATTTCTGTCTCCAAAAACCTGGTCGCCAATAGAGAAGAAACTGAACAATAAAACAGAAAATGTAATTCCCCTGTAAAACCATTGTTCAGAAATTTTATCCTTCCCTTTATATAAATTGAATAGAGAAAATAGATAACAAACAAAGGCAATAATTTCCATTGAAGAAATACCTGCCAACGCAACCGTTGCAAACATTGGGTTGGTAAGACCCAGTGAAGCAAAGAACTTTACAAAGAGTGTATAAAAATCTGCACCCACCCAGAATGGATAAACATCAGGAATAATTTTGTCTATAACGGTTAATCCCTCAAGAAATAGCCAATAGATGATGATAAAATATTGTATTGCTTTTTTCTCTTTCATTTTTTTTATTCAGTTTGAATGTAAATAATTAGTCCATCTGATTCTCCCAACCTCAATGGTGTTGGAGCTGTATAAATATAGCTGATGCGTAAGGCTGGATTATCTTTTTTGAATTTTGCAATAGAGTTTTCAAATGCTTTGCTGCCTGCAAGAAATGGGAATTGAATTTTGTATTTGTTCTCATCTATTTTCAAAGCGGCAACTGCTTGGGTTCTTTCAATGAATGAAGTGTGATTATGCCAAAAAATTGAAAAAGCCGTAGCAGCAGTTATTATAATTGCAAGTATTGTTGCAGAAAGAAACTGTTTTTTTGCGATTGAGAAGTTATCAAAAATTTGAATTTTATCTATTCGAATAAATACAATCCAAGACAGTAGTGAAATAAACCAATAAATGCCGTGTTCTAAAAGTTCGCTATGGTCGCCAAAAAACTGGTCGCCTATTGAAAAATAAGTGAAGAGGATTAGCGTAAGAACAATGCCTACAAAAAACCACGAACGAGTTGCATCAATATCCTTCTTTACGAAATGATATAATGAACCAGAAAAAAACACGAAAGGAAAAATTTCTAAAGCCCCAGTAATAATCAATGCAATGTTTGCAATGAGTGGATTGCCAAGTCCAAGTGAATCAAAGTATCTCTCCACTTGTGCAAATCTGTCCTTACCTACAAATAAGAAATGAGCACCTCCAATTATTTTGTCAATGAAGTTCAGTAAGTAAAATAATATCCAATAAATAAGGATGAAATATCTTACGAGGTCTTTGCCGAGTATCCTGTTATTGCTAATTGTATTTTTATTTTCCATTTTATTTAATGGTGGTTGATGATATTACTTTATAGCCAATGTTGTTTATTAAATTGGAAAGGCTGTCAACGGATATTATAGTGTTGTCAAATTTAACGATGGCGTTGGCATTTTTGTAAGAACTATTTACCTCAATAACTCCATTTGCTTTTGAAAGTTCGCTGTTGATATGTGCAGTGCAACCTTCACAGTCCATTCCGCTGATGTTTAGCTGAACCGTTGCAATATCGCTTTTGTCAACTATAATAAATTTTGTTGTTTGTGGCTTTGGATAAAAAATTTTGGCGTAATGAGGAAAGGCAATCAGTAGTCCTGCGACAACAGTAATGATGGCTAAAAAAGATTTTGATTGCCAAAATGATTTTTTATTGTCTGCTTCACAGTCGCAATCAATTTGCTTTTGTGGTTTTAATTTTTGATACCACGCAAATACAAAAGCAGCAATTGTCAAACCGATTAAATAAGGACGAAAAGGCTCAATCCAGGAAAACGAAGAAGCAAGTCCGCTTGCACCGCCTAAGAAAGCTAAAACTGGTGTGATGCAACAAAGCGAAGCTGCCACAGCAGCAAAAATTCCTGCAATCCAACCTTTACTATTTTTTGTTGTCGTTGTCATACAGTTGCCAAATTTTGTTGATTGATGATTTTAAAAAACGGTCTTAGCGTTTTTAAATGTTCGCTGCTTAAAGAATAAAAAATAGTCTGTCCTACTTTTCTGGCTTCAATGATGTTGCCATCTTTTAGTTTGCGCAAATGTTGAGAAATAGCTGGAATGCTCATTCCTAAAATGTCGCTTAGGTCGCAAGGACAAAGTTCATTTTCTTCTTCAAGTAGAAACATTATTTTCAGCCGCACTTCGTTACCCGCCAAAGCAAGAACTTGTCCTAACTGCAAAAATGATTTTGAATTAGCCTTTAATTTTTCACGGCAACTTTTGATTTGTTCAATGTCCGCCTGAAGCCGTATGCAAGTATCCTTTGCCATTGTCAATTTTGCTTGTTGTATCAAAAATAGCAAAGATTACTTATTTAAGCAAATACTTAAATAATAAATAGTCAGCAAGGCTACAAAGTCTGTTTGAAGTGTCGCAAAAATGTCCGCTTGAATAATTGTGAAGTGTCCAACAGGGTTGCAGCTAACGGCAGGGCTTGGCGTCTGTGGCGATATTCCGTGATTCGTCCGGAACCGAAGCTGAGTAAAGTTAATGCAGTTGATGTTATATTCTATTGCTGGGCTTTATTCGCCCGGGCTACAGATGATAAGCGAACGGAACGATGAGAATTTATTCGTCAGCCAGCATAGAAGCAAGCCGCTTGTTGTAAGCATACCCTTCTCGCTGTCAAAATGAAAGAGGCTCCCGTTACCGAGAGCTTCTTTACTAAAAACTTATTCTATAAATATTTGTTCTGATTGTTGATGCTTACCTTTTTGAGCAACTAAAATATAATGTCCCATCTTAACATCGCTTACATTCAGGTTAAATCTTGCTTGATTGTTTTTAAAAGTCCATCGTTTTACAATGATTGTGCTGTTTAAGTTATATAATGTCAATGTAACTGTTTCGTCTTGGCTCAACGCTTTAACTTCTTTGGATTCATCAGTTATTGAAACAATCAAATTGTCTGAGGCCGGATTTGGATTAACTGCTACCCTGAAGCCCCATCCTTGAACAATTACAGGCCATGTAAATGTTGTTGTCGCTGTTCCGCAGCCTGTATTAGCCGTAAAGTTGAAAATGCCGTTTCTTTGATTATAAGCCGAAGAACCCGATGTGCCACTAAAATTTAATTGTACGCCTGATGAACCCCAATTAAATGGATAACTGCTTGCTGCTCTTGTCCAACTTGGAGAAACCGGATTTGAATTTGTCACATACGCTGTTACACCAAATGACTGGTTTGCCGGAAGCCATATTGGCGAATTGTTTTGATAAAGTGGTCTTTGAATGGGTTGGTGATAATTTGAACTTATTATATAATAGCCGTTAATTGCAGCACCTACAACAACTGGCATATTTAAAGTGAATTGATTTCCACAATTATTAATTGTTGCTGTAATGGTTACATTACCATCTATTACCCTTGTAATTGTTGTAGATGGATTTGTGGTCGGACCGACCGGATTAAATGAAACAATACCGCTTGGTGTAGCTGACCATGTTACACTTGCACCTGTTGGTAAGTTTTGTACAGTGTATGTAGATGGGCTACACAATTGAGAATTACCTTGAATCGAGAATCTTCCAATTTGCAGAGTATAATATCCAGTGACAAGATTGCTCATGTTTTCTACCCGTATGAAGTATTCAGCACCAGCAACAAAATTGAATTGAATGCTTGAAAATTGGTTAGTGGGTGATATATCATCGTTTTGAGCCAACTGCACCAAATTGTTGTCAAACAATGTTAATCGGGTATTAGCATTTGTTCTATTCGGTATTGCAGATGTAAAAACTTCGAAATTACTGCTGCATGGTGCTACAAACCTGACCCAATCCACATCACATTGAGTAGTATACCCATACCCGCCAACTCTATTCCATTGTTGATGAAAGTTCCTTTCTTGAATTTGATTTATCTGAATATGCCTGTTTATATTTATTGTCATCTCAGCACTATTATCAGGTTCATAATCATCAAATGTACTTATAGGATTTGCCCAGCCGCCAAGGTTATTTGTTTTTTTGAAATATATTGTCCATAACATTACAGCAATTTATAGTCGTGAAAACTGGTCTACACAATTAGTAGCTGAGTTATAGCTCATGATGTTTCTAAAATTTGGCCGGTCTTGTATTCCCGCAGGCGGATTATCATATGAATCACCCCATTCATCATTTCCAAAATTTACATTGTAAAAACAGGCATTATTACTTACTAAGTTATCATCGGCTTGTGTGTCTCGAAGTCCATTTGTATTTGGGTGAGAGTTGGGCCTCCATTGCCATTATCGTCACGATAAATCCAAAACTTTATAGGAATCCAAAACCTAACCTGAGGAGCGCCAACAATTCTGTTTCCTGAACCAGCAGTTGGGTAGCCGATGCTATCTAGAAAATGCTCCAGATAATCGTTGTTGCTGAACCATGGCTGGTTTTGAAATTCTGTTGTGTCCATTTCTGGTGTCCAGCATTTCCCAGTTAATGTATCTTGTGCAGAAGCTTGAATTGAGAAAAGGACAATTAGTAAGGCAAATATTTTTTTCATGGTTTAGTGATTTAGTTTGAAAAGTAAACCCTGTGAATAGGAGTTGTAAGATTCAGATATCAGGGCATTTTTATAATAAGCTTTAAGGTATTCGTACTTGTTAGCGCACTTTTCTTTTTTTGCTTTATACACAAGTTTTAATGTGTCAAAGGTGTTATAGTTATATTTGATGTAGATATATTTCGTTTGTTCGCTTTCAAAAGCAGCTTGGTCATCTTGGGGAATAAAAATTGGATAAATAGTAGGTACATAAAACCCCTTCAAAGGGTTTACTGGGTCAGAATTTATTTGATATGGAGTTGTTAATAAATGCCCCTGCGAATCGTTGACCCGTAAACTATCAATTTTAAATGGCGAAAGACTTGTATTTACGGGATAGAAATATTCATTGTTAGAAATATGGAAAAAGGTAATGGTTAAACCTGCCCCTTCAATACCCCTTGATTCAATGCAGGGTTTGCCACAACTAAAAAAGAAAACAATAATAATTATGACAAAAATATTTTTTTTCATATAGCTTGGTTTAATATAAGACTACAATTACAAACAAATTGATGCTTTTCACAGATAAGTTGGGAACTGTTCTCTATTGCCATCATAAAACCTCTGTAAATTATTATGCTTTTATCAAACCCGCAATACCACAAACTGGTATTTTTTGTAGAGTATGTCCCACAGGGTTGCTTACAACGTCAGACTGTGAAAAAACTTTCTTCGATTGAGTAAATCGTTCTGTAAGATCTTCTTTGCGTCGTTTATCTGTTCACTTAACCACCAGCAAAAAAATGTGTCGGCGCTGATTTAAT
>JBQTHS010000091.1:0-4177 GCA_052389635.1 Bacteroidota bacterium
GATGCTATGTCTGAACAACTACCTTATACGAACTTTGTACCGGTACATATCAGTATCACCGTTCAGGATAAACGTTTCCGGATCTGGTGGAATACCAAAAAACTCTATGATACAGAGATCATAAACCCGCAGTTCATGCCCAACCAGTTTGGGTTTGAATTCGGTTCGGTAGGCGGCTCAGATTTTTATGTAAGTAATATCCGCATTGCAAAAGATATTCCAGCCACTAAACCGGTGGGCAAAGAACCCACTGCTGCAACTGCCGATCCCGAACCTGCACCCGCAGTGACCAGCAATACAACCAGTACCACCAATGCTGTTACCAACGTAAAAATACAGAGCAAGGTGTTGAACATCGAACTGCCCTATGCCCAGATCATGAAAACGGGGGAAAATACTTTTACTTTTTCGGCCGGGAAAGAAGAAGGCAACTACAAGGAGAATTTCTTTAAGATATTCCTTGTTACCCCCGGAAGTCAGTTGAGAACAGAAACATTCCAATTCACTGAGGTCAATCAAAAGAACCCACTGTATGGAACCAAAAAATTTCCGGAAATAACCAAAACGGAAGCTGTGCTTTTTTATGGAGCTGTGAAGAAGCCTTATATCTATAAATTCTCACCCCGGATCGCCAACGGACATATGGCCACTTATGTAAGCGCAGACCTGGACAGGAACCTGCCTCCCCTCTCAAACAATTGCAAGCTGGTATTCGAAAAGATCGAGAACGGATTAGCCAGCGGCTATTTCGTTTTTGGTATGATGAACCAGGGTCTCAAACCTATTACCAAGGGTGATGCCATGACGGAAACATTCACAGATGGATTCGTAGGTGAAGTGAAGTGTACGTTCATGAATGTACCGGTCTATTGACAATTAATATGAAACGGTCAGGGTCACAAAAGATTAAACCATGAAAAAGACATTCATTTACCTTTTATTACCCCTCCTGCTGGCATCCTGTTCACATGCACAACAGCAAAGTTTTGATATCACCAGTTACACAGCTCCTGCAAACTGGAAGAAACAAGCTTCCGACGGAGGACTTCAGTATTCCATTGAGGATGCAAAAGGTAACTTCTGTATCATTACACTCTTCAGGTCCATAGCTGCTACAGATAATCCCAAAACGAATTTTGATGCTGCCTGGGACGACCTGGTCAAAGGAATGGTGAAAGTAAGCTCTGCTCCCGAAATGCAGCCAGCAGCTGAAGAGGATGGCTGGGAAGTAAGGGCAGGCTATGATTCTTTCGAAAGCGACGATACAAAAGGAATAGCCTTACTCACCACGACCAGTGGTTATGGTAAAATGGTCAATATTCTCATACTGACAAATTCGGATGTCTTTGAGAAAGATATGACAGCCTTTCTTGAATCGGTCAGTTTCAAAAAAACCGGTAGCACAGGCAGGAACGAACAAACTGCTGGTACAGAGCCGGCAACAAAACAGGATGGCTATGCTTTTACCACCACCAACTTTGATGATGGCTGGAACAGCACTGTGCAGAAAGATTGGGTGGAAGTAACCAAAGGAAATATCAAAGTATATCTCTGGTATGCCCTGCCATACAATGCATCAGATTTTTCCGGCACCGGCCTGGTAGAAAGAGATTACTACTGGGACAACCATGTTTCAAAATATTTTACCATCCAGACAAAACAATACCAGGACAATGGAGAATACATCGGTTCGCTCAAACCAAGGTATGTGGAAGGATGGGCCAAAAATAAACAAACCGGCGAAAAGGTTTTTATTGCCATGAGGTTGAGCATAGCGCCAAACGCTGCTTACATTGTCATTGCTGCCGCCCCTGACGAATCATCCATTCGCAACCAGTTTCCGAAAGCCAATGACAAGTACACATCCGACCTTGCTGCGATGGACAGTTATAACAAATTTGCTGTAGGTAAAAATGATTTAACAGGCACATGGGTAAGTGGTGGGAACGGAGCAATGCTTACCTGGTACTCAACCACTACTGGCAATAATGTTGGTTCAACAGCAGTGGCCAAAAGCGATGTGTTCCGTTTTAGTACTGGCGCCAGTTATTCAAGTACGCATAACGGCGCTACAGGCTGGGTGGGGTCAATGAATACTTATCAGCAAGAGTATAAAGGAACATATACAGTTACCGACTGGACAGTAACCGCCACTAACCGATGGGATAAAAAGACAGAAAAGTTTGATGCCTGGTTTGAAATAGTGCGGGGCGGAAGGGTGTTGCATTTAGATACACCGGGTATAAAATATACATTGTTTAAGGAAAAATAAGCTGTGCCGTATCTTCGCAGCAATGATAAAAGATTATAAATCACTGCGTATTGTTTTCATGGGCACACCGGAGTTTGCCGTTGCGTCTCTTGATGCACTGTTAAAAGCAAAATGTAATATTGTTGGTGTAATAACCGCACCAGATAAACAGGCCGGACGGGGAATGAAACTCACGGAAAGCGCTGTAAAGAAATATGCAGTAGAACAGGGGCTTAAAGTACTGCAGCCTGAAAAACTGAAGGACCCCGGTTTTTTGACTGAATTAAAATCACTGAACGCCGACCTGCAGATCGTCGTGGCTTTCCGTATGCTGCCCGAAGCGGTCTGGAATATGCCGCGAATGGGTTCCGTTAATCTTCATGGGTCATTGTTACCACAATACCGGGGTGCTGCTCCTATTAATTGGGCGGTGATCAACGGTGAAAAAGAAACCGGTGTCACCACTTTCAAACTCAAACATGAAATTGATACCGGTGATATTCTTTTACAGGAAAGTTTTCCGATTGGTGAAAATGAAACGGCCGGTGAAGTGCATGACCGGATGAAAGAAATAGGAGCACAGTTGCTGGTAAAAACGATAAGGGGTTTGGCTGAGGGAACATTAAAAGAAACTCCGCAAACCAATAACCGGAGACCAGCACACAACCTCAAACATGCTCCCAAAATATTTACAGAAACATGTAAAATAGACTTCGCCAAACCGGCTGATGAAGTACATAACCTGATCAGGGGCCTCTCCCCTTTTCCGGGCGTCTTTACGACTCTTCAGGGGAAGACAATGAAGATTTTCAAAACGGAAAAAGAGACAACCTTCCCAACAATAAAACCAGGCGACTTCGAAACTGACAAGAAAACTTACCTGAAGTTTTCCTGCTCTGATGGGTACCTCAATGTTAAAGAATTACAGTTGGAAGGAAAGAAAAAAATGATGATTGAGGAATTCCTCCGTGGATACCGGTTTCCCATTAACGGGTAACCAGCAACTAATAATTCACCTTCACAATAAATTTATCCTGCTCGGTTATCTCCAGCGCTGAGGCCGCTGCATTGCTGATACGGATATTATACCCTTCATTCTGGCGGATGCCGGCCATTTCGCCCAGCACCTTGGCATAAACTGCTTTGCTGTTAGAAGGGTTGATGACCTTTATAATGGTGCCCGGCTGCACTTTATCCATCAGCAGGTAATATTTCGCATCTTCCCAGCCGCTGGTGGTTTTGAAGATGCCGGAAGTTACTGTCTCATCTTTTGAAACCGGTGATGCTTTTACCTGCTTTTCAAAATGATTCTTAAAATAGCCCTGCCCTTCCACAACAGGTTTTCTCGTCTCCCTGACTACCGGTGGCGGGTTTTTCTTTTCTTCTTTCTTCTCCGCCTTTACCTCTTCTTCGGCTATTTTCTTTTCTTCCTTTTTGGTCATATCCTCTGCGGGAGTCATTTCCACAGCGGGCTTTTCCATTGTTTTTTCCACAGGCGGGTTATTCACAGGGGCCGGCGCAAGGGTGACTGATTTCATTTCCCTGCTCTGTAAAAAACCGATGATGATCTTACTGTCCTTTTTCAGTTCATCCACAGCAAGGTTGTTCCATGAACGCAGGTTGGCGAGCAGTACATTATTATTTTTATTACTTACTGTCAACAGGCCTTCCTTATCACCTACTTTGTAGTAAACCGGGGTACCACTGTTGCCTTTTTGTGTAAAATTGGTATCGAGCAGCGGGATTTTTATTTTCTGATCAACATTAAGCCCTTTGTTCATATCCAGTTTATTGAACGAAGCAATGGACTTTGGATGAAGATTGTATAACCGGCCGAGGGAATAATAGGTTTCTTTGGCCACTACTTTATGATCCAGGTAAAGGCCGTTATCGCTGCTCTTTACCATCAAATCACTTTTCTGTGCC
>JBQTHS010000092.1:0-8357 GCA_052389635.1 Bacteroidota bacterium
ACACCATCTTCTCCGTGAAGCGGCTGATGGGAAAATCGTATAACGATGTAAGGGATTATGCTTCTTTTTTTACTTACAAAGTCATTGATGATAATACAGACAGTTTGGTGAAAGTACAGGCCGGTGATACATTCTATTCCCCCATTGAACTTTCCTCTTTCATTTTAAAAGAACTGAAAGCAAGGGCAGAGCATATATTAAAGACGCCGGTGAATAAAGCAGTAATAACAGTGCCTGCCTACTTCAACGATGCCCAGCGGCAGGCCACCCGTGATGCAGGTAAGCTGGCCGGACTGGATGTGCTGCGGATCGTAAATGAGCCCACGGCTGCCAGCCTGGCCTATGGGTTAGGATTAGATAAGAGTGAAACAAGGACGATAGCCGTATATGACCTGGGTGGCGGCACATTTGATATTTCCATCCTTCGGATCACCGGCGGCATTTTCGAAGTGCTTTCAACGAATGGGGATACGTATCTGGGCGGTGATGATTTTGACAGGGCAATAGTAAACTACTGGGTTAAAAAAATTGACCTGACAGAAGAAGAACTGAAAACGAATAAAACTATTGCGCAGCAATTACGGCTGCTGGCCGAAGAGGCAAAAATCCATCTAAGTTCAAACAAATCATTTAAAGGGAAGGCAGCCGGTCAGGAACTAACGCTGGCAAAAAAGGAGTTTGAGCAATTAGCAGCACCTTTTGTGGAAAGAACGGTTCAATGCTGCAAAAATGCACTGAGTGATGCGCAGCTTACCATCGGTGATATTGAAGAAGTGGTGATGGTGGGTGGTTCTACAAGGGTTCCGTTGGTGAAAAAAAGGGTTAAAGAGTTTTTCTTAAAAGAATTGCATGATTCGCTGAACCCCGATGAAGTGGTGGCGCTGGGCGCAGCGGTGCAGGCTGATATCCTGGCCGGGAACAATAAAGACTTCCTGTTGCTGGATATTACACCGCTTTCATTGGGGATAGAAACGATGGGCGGACTGATGGATGTGTTGATTCCCCGCAATTCCAAAATTCCTTCCAAAGCATCACGGCAGTACACCACACAGAAGGACGGCCAGAGCGGAATAAAAATCGCCGTTTACCAGGGCGAAAGGGATTTGGTGAGAGACAACCGCAAACTGGCAGAATTCAGCCTGACGGGTATTCCCGGAATGCCGGCCGGTTTGCCCAAAGTGGAAATATCATTCCTGGTAAATGCAGACGGGATACTGGTGGTAAAGGCAAAAGAACTGCGAAGCGGAACAGAGCAGAGCATTGAAGTAAAACCACAATATGGGCTTAGCGATGAAGAGGTGGAGAAAATGCTGCTGGACTCTGTTACCCATGCAAAAACGGATATGCAGACAAGGGCATTGGTGGAAGCACAAACAGAAGCCCGGCAAATCATAGACACAACAAAGCAGTTTATTGTGAAAAACAGAGCCATACTCAGCGATGAGGAGTTCAGTCTTACTGAAAATGCGATGAATGAACTGACACGGCAGCTTTCTTCAGACGATAAAGATGCGATACATACCGCTATTGAAAAGCTGAATGAAATATCGAGGCCCTATGCTGAAAGGCTGATGGATACTGCCATCAGCACAGCTATGAAGGGGAAGAATATCTGATCCGGAGTTTCTTTATCCAATCCTTCAGTTTAAATAATCCAAAAAGGATTACCACAAGGTGGACCAGCAGGGCTGACAACCAGACAGCTGTTCGCCGGTACCTGAAATCAACAACAGATTCACCAGCCGGTATATTTATTGTTATCCCCGGTATTCCTTTTTCGGCAATCTCAGTTTCCCTGCCGTTGATATATGCCTTCCACCCGGGGTAATAGTTTTGCAGCAATGTAATGTGGCCTGCTGCTTGCGTTCTCACTTCTGCACGGATATGATTGGGTCTTTGCAGCGTAATTTTTACCAAGTGTCCTGATGAATCGCTGCCGGTGTAAAACATCAGGGGGCGTCCGGAAGTTATCTTCTGATCAGATGTACTCTTCAGCACCAGCGGGCCGGGGTACGATTCTGCTACTGCCACTTCTTTTGAAAACACATTTATATTATGCCAGGTGTTGCCCTTTTGGTCGGTATAAGTTACCGGTACATCACCCGGATTTCGTTTCTGTACTGGGAATCCTTTTTCTGATTTGAGGATATTGTTTACTTCAGGTAAGCTGTAACTGCTTACTGAAAAGAAGGGAGTACAAACTAAGGTGTTGATGACGAGGTCGCCTGCAAATACCAGTTTTGCTACAGACCATTTTTCAGACCGGATGAGTGTTATCAGTATAATTACAACTGCCAGTTGTATGGCAGAACTGACTAGTAGTGTTTGTGAAAGGCTGATATTTTTTATTAAACCAGTCAGGGAGAGGCCGGAAAAGCCTGAAAGGCTTTTGATATTCATCAGTAATACGCAAAGACTTACCGCTGCTATCAGCCATAGCGTATAACGAAAAAGCTTTTCGGAAATAATGTCTGAGAGTTTCCGGTTCTGTAAAACGATAGCGGTAAAAAGTATCAGCGACAGAATAAAATAAAAACGGAAAATAGCCGGATTGCGGAAATACGAAAAACCCGGCAGCAGGTTGATGGCTTGTCTCACAGGGGTGAAACCGCCAAATGAAATTACAAGGAATAGTACTGCTGCACCGGTCATCAGCAGGGCAGACCTGCTTTTCTCTTTGATGCCCAGCCATACAGATAACGGCAGTAATGCCAGCAAAAATAAGCCGGCATAGGTGTTCAGCATGGTGCCTTCGGTATTGGCAAACCCCATCCTTACAGAGGAGAAGGGGAACAGCATACTGCTCAGCGCCCGGGGGTGCAGGTAATTGGAGTTAAAAAATGAAGTATCCGTTGCAATAGCATTACCCCTGCCGAGATGGTTCAGCAGCTCTATGGTGAAATACAGGCAGGGAAAACATAATACCCCGGTAATGAACGTTGTGAGAATCAGATGACGGAACCGCAGCAACAGCATTTCTTTTTCTTTCCGGTGCTTCCATAACCATATAGCCAGGAATACAGCGATGCTGTAGGTGCTGATGATGTTGAATGCAGCATACACACTGGTGAACATGAGTGTATAACAGACAGCCACCCGGACTGAATTTTTAAACGAAGGCACCCGCAGCAACTTTAATAATGATGCTATCACCAAAGGAACAAATGCTGCGGCAGTTACATAGAGCAACCATTGCGTGGAGCCTACCATAAACCCCGAAAGCATATAGCAGATGGCCAGCAGTTGGGCAATCTTATCATCCTTAACCAGGAATTGTTTCAGCAGGTAATACATACTCCAGCCGGAAAGCAGGATGAAAAAAAGAAATTCAATATGGAGAGTGTAAATATTATAATCAAAGGCAGAACTGAAAAAAAGCTGCGGAGTGCTGTAAATACCCCAGGTCAGGTTGCCCTGCAGCGGGAAGCCCATACCCCAGGTATTGAACCAGTAAGGTATCTCCCCGTTGCGGATGCATTGACTGATGAAATGGTTGATAGGGTATTCAAGCGCAACGATGTCATTCTTCAATGCCCGGAGCATAAAACTCACCGGGGCAAATGCCAGTATGCCACAGGCGGAAATAAACAAATATGGACGAAGTATCTTTTTCAGGCAAAAAAGGTTTGCTTATTCATGCATCATTTGCCGGTACGATTTCTTTTTCTCTTTTTCCCACCAGTACTGGCCCAGCATTTTCCGGGTGGCGAAGCGTCCAAAATATTTTTCAAAGGTCCGGTACAGTATCACATCGTACTTGCGGTGAAAATTGATCCAGCAGGCATTACAGTTTTTGCTGTAATGTTTTTGTTGTTTCCCCGCCTCCGGCCCGTTGAAAACCTCATCCAGTGTATTGGTAAATACATTACCGATCATCACATTCAGGTTCTGGCAGATGGGCACATCGCCATTGGGCAGCACCACCAGGCTGTCAAGAATGCTGTGGCAGTTCAGCTGCAGCCCGCCGCGCCGCCATTCATCATACAGCACCAGGAAATCAAAGTTCTCCGGAAAGTTTTTGACAGTATCAGGAATATTATCCCGTATGCTCATCAGTTGTTCTTTGGTTACCCGCGGCGGCATCATTGTTTCAACTGCTTCCGGCCGGCTATCCACTATTCTTTTGGCTTCATTGAACGAACGGATTTCTTCTGATTTCAGCGACCCGACATCGCTGTAGTGGGCGGATTCGATGGTATCAAAAAAAGCGATGTCATTATATACACCGATGCGCATATCAATATTATACTTCGATGCCAGCTCCGCCACATGCCGCATATCATCAAAATCATTGTAGGGAGACAACGTAAACATAAGGCTGACGGGAACTTTCTTATGCGTCTTTTCCAGCACATGAATGATGCCGTCATACCCGTCTTTGCCCCGCATGTGCAGGTAGGAGTCACGGTCGCCGTCAACAGAAATAAACAACCGTTGCGGCGGGTTTCGTTCAACGGCTTCAATTACTGTTTCCGGTTTCAGTGCATTGGTCAGCAGGTCAAAGTTGGGATGATACTTATTAAACCAGGCCATAATATCCATGGCATCCGGGTGCAGCAAAAATTCACCGCCTTCCAGCCCCACTGTTGTTTTTTGGGTAACACAGCGGCTCTGCATGATTTCTTTTATCTTTTCAAACGGCAGATAGTTAACAGGGCGTTTGGTCCATATCAGGCAGTGTTTGCAGGCAGAATCACAAAGGTCAGTACCATAGATCATCAGGGTGGACAGCTTCTTGCGGGCCGGGAACCAGCGGTTGTTCAGAAAAGTGAGCCCCCTGCTGATATAGTTTCTGGCAGAGTACATAATTTGATTAAAAGTAGTAAGAAAACAGGCAGCAGTTAAGAATACTTTGTCTTCAGTTTCAGGAATGGTTTTTCAAACCAGCGATAGCTTACCACACTAATCAGTACCGCAATGATGGTAACAAACATACCGGTGCATAGTTCGGCAATACGGTGAGAAACAAGATCCCTGCCTGTAATCCAGTTCCGGGTGTAGTCAAATAATAAGATATAGACGGGCCAGTGATACACATAGAGGCCATAGGATATTCTTCCGAAAAATTTCAACGGCCGGTTGTTCAGGAGAAGCTGTATGATCTTTGATTCACCGGTCACCGCTTCGTATACCAATATGCCGAATAGCACTGCAAAAGTGGTGTATCCGGCAAAAGCCAGATAGGGGAGGGTGAAGCCCTGCCGGTTGTTGATGAAATAGAAACCAAAGTTGACGGCTGCCATCAGCAACACAATAAACGCAGTGTTTTTTTTCAGGAACTCAGGGTTGATTCTCTGCAGCAAAGCAACCATCGCCCCGATGCAAAGCCCGTCAATCCTGGTAAAAGTATAAAGGCTCGAATAGGCAAGGTCTTCCAACCGGTATGACCATATTGCATACCGGGCCACACATACGGAAAGCAGCAGGATGATGACAGCGGCCAAAAGATATTTTGGTTTGCGGAGCAGCAGTATCAGCAGCGGCCAAAGCAGGTAAAACTGTTCTTCCACAGCCAGCGACCAGGTGTGAAGCAGCATTTTGTCGCCATACGGCTCCTTAAAAACATAGAGCCAGTTTTGCAAATAGGTCCATAGCCAGAACTGGTTACCGGTGTAGTAATCCATGTTCAGCCCCAGGCTTTTTATATTGGATAAGATGAGGAGGCAAATGATAAGAGTGAGATAGAAAAGGGGAAATATCCGCAGTATCCGGCGCATATAGAAATTCCTGAGGAAACCAGGCTGCCCCACGGTGTTCAGCAATATATCGGTGATAAGAAAACCCGAAAGAACAAAAAACAGATCAACGCCCAGCCAGCCGAAAAAAAAATAATTCATGAATCCGAAATTGTGCAGAAGCACCACCAGCAGTATGGCCACACCCCTTAGTCCGTCCAGGGCAGGGTAGTGTTGCCTGTGGGAAACAGGAGGGTTCATGGGTTATTAAATGGGTTAGTTATTTCTGTCTCTCTGCGGGAGTCCTTCGGACAAAGATAGACTTCTGAGCAGATACTTGCCAAGGGTATCAAATTCAATGTTTACCCGGCTGTTCTTTTTCACTCTATTAATATTGGTGTGCTCAAAAGTGTAAGGAACAACTGCAACGGTAAAGCTTTTCTTCTTCACATTAAAAGCAGTCAGGCTTATTCCATTCAGGCAAACCGAACCTTTCTCAATCACAAGGCCGGCAAATTTTTTTGGAAATGAAAATTCCAGTTCCCAACTGCCTTTTTTTTCCTTTCTTTTCACACAAACAGCTGTAGCATCCGCATGTCCCTGTACAATATGCCCGTCCAGCCTGTCACCCAGCCGCAGGCAACGTTCCAGGTTTACTTCAGTTCCGGGCTGCCAGCCGCCAGGCAGGTTGCCAAGGGTGGTTTTGGCAAGGGTTTCTTCAATGGCTGTAACCCGATGGCAGTTATTTTTTATTTCTTCCACCGTCAGGCACACACCATCATGACTTACACTTTGGTCAGCCTTCAGTTCAGCCGAAATAGGAGATTGGATCCAAAAACTCATGTTTGAGCCATTGGGAATTACCTCCCTGACCGTACCTGTGGTTTCAACAATTCCGGTGAACATAGCTGCAAATTAATGGTTATCTGCCTTTTGGTAATTGCCAAAGCTGCCGGGGAGGGGTAAGGGGATAAAGAGTCGATTTAGTGTTGAAACTTTCAGGATTTCCTGCTATCTTCGCAGCCTCAAAAAAAGATACCAAAGGAGGTATAAAAGTTATGCTGATCATTGATTCAAAAGATTGCGAAAACATTGACAAGGCGCTGAAGAAGTACAAAAAGAAGTTTGAGAAATCAAAAGTGCTGCTCCAGTTGCGGGAACGTCAGGCATTCATCAAGCCATCGGTAAGACGCCGCGGCCAGGTGTTAAAGGCAATCTACAAGCAAAGTATAGCCAGCGGCAAGATTGAAAGCTGATTGACCGGCCTGTAAGTATAATATTAGCTGATAGCTGTAAAGTTTCATAGCTTTACAGCTATCTTTTTTTATCCTGCGAAGAACCGGCGAAAGCAATCAATATGTCCGTGTTAAACACCGAATCAGTTCAGCCCTTTTTGGAATACCTGAAATATGAAAAAAGGTATTCGGTGCATACATTCACCTCTTATCAAAACGACCTTACTGATTTTATCAGCTTCCTGGATACAGCATTTGGAGGGGTGGCATTAGCTGACATCAATCATAGTTTTGTACGCAGCTGGCTGGCTGGCCTGAAAGACCGTGGCCTCAGTGCCAAAACCATTAACCGGAAAATATCAAGTCTTAAATCCTTTTTTAAGTATTGCCTGAAAACAGGGGCTGTTGAAGCTACACCCATGGCCAAAGTAATCAGCCCGAAGACAGGAAAACAGCTTCCTTCTTTTATGAGGGAGGAGGAAGCGGAAAGACTTATTTATACCTTTAATCAATCGGCTGATGACTGGAAAAGCCTGAATGCAAAAATGATTATCAGCATTCTCTATTCAACCGGGATGCGGCTGAGTGAATTATTAAACCTGCGGGAGAAACAGATTGATTTTGACAAAGGCCAGTTCAAAGTTTTGGGCAAAGGAAATAAAGAAAGGATTATACCGGTGAGCAACCAGCTGCTAAACCTTATCCGCCGGTACCAGCAGCAAAAGGCAGAAAAATTCGCCTCTAAGGACTCCTTCGGAGAAAAAACAGATGATCTGTTGCTGATAACGGAAAAGGGGAAAAAGATATATCCCAGATATGCCTGGTTATTGGTAAACACTTATCTGGGTATGGCCAGCACTCTTGGCAAGAAAAGCCCCCATGTATTACGGCATAGTTTTGCCACTCATTTAGTGAACAACGGGGCCGGCCTGAATGCTGTAAAAGAACTTTTGGGCCATAGCAGCCTGGCAGCTACACAGGTTTATACACACAACAGCATCGGCCAGCTAAAAAATATTCATAAAAAAGCCCATCCAAAGGCCTGAAAACCGGGGCAGCACAATAAAAAAAATTAAGGAAATTTTGCCCGGAACAAAAATGTTTTGCAGTAACTTAATGCTGACAAAAGAACCCACCCTTTGAAAAGGCCAAACAAGTTCTTTATTTATTGTTTCACTGATTAAAAATTGATGACTATGGATGTAAACATTCAGTCTGTTCGTTTTGATGCAGACAGAAAACTGATTGAGTATGTTAGCGCCAAACTTCAAAAGCTACATCATTTCAGTGACCGGATCATCCGGGTAAATGTGTTCCTGAAACTCGACAATGTGATGCATGTTGTCAAAGACAAAATCGCAGAGATCAGGGTTCATATTCCCCGGCGCAATTTTTTTGTAAAATCAACCAGTAAATCATTTGTGGAGTCGTTTGATGAAGCATTCGA
>JBQTHS010000093.1:0-7145 GCA_052389635.1 Bacteroidota bacterium
ACAACTGACCATCACCTCCCTTTCGTTTTGCGGGAGGATTTCCCGTTCCCGTCAAATTCTTCCTTCGGGATTTATAAAGCAAATACCGGCATTCAGTTTTGTCAATGTATGCGATTCCGGTTACACACGGTTTACCAACGAAAGTCCTGCCTTGCCTGATCCAAACATCAGTTTTGCCTGGGATTTTGGCGATGGCAACAGCTCCACCGTCATTCATCCCATACATACGTACAGCCAGGACGGAACCTATGATGTAAAACTGAAGATACTGACAGGCTCTCCCTGTTTTGATGATTCCATCACACATACAATTACCGTTGAGACGTTTTCTATCAATACTATCCCTGCACAGACCATCAGTTTTGGTGATGCTATTACACTGACCACCACCGGCCCGCCCGCCAATTATGTGTGGACGCCGCCTACCTGGTTGAACAACGGGAATATACAAAGCCCTGTGGCAAGGCCCCGGGAAACCATTCTCTATACAGTAACAGCCACTACCGCCGGCAACTGCCGGGATGAAGACACGGTCACCATCACCGTTATTCCGCCCGCAGATGTGGATGATATTTATGTGCCCGGCGCTTTTACCCCCAACAACGATGGCAGAAATGATGTGATGAAGCCCTTTGTTCCCCGTGCATGGTCGCTGAACGAATTCAGCATCTACAACCGCTGGGGACAGCGCATATTCACCACTAATCAGCGGGATACCGGGTGGAACGGCAAGTTGAAGGATGTGCAAAATGACTCCGCTGTATATATATGGGTGGTGATTGCCGTTGACCCGCGGACAGGTAAGCGACATGAACGAAAAGGGACGTTTGTCATTATCCGCTGATGGCCGCATTAACCGGGCAATGAGTTATGAGAATAAAATTGTTTCCTTTTTTCTGTTTGGTTTTCACCATCAGCAGCGCTTCGGCACAATCAAAAAGCTACAGCGCTGTCCTTTCAGCCGGTTTTAATTTTCCTGTAAGAATTTTTGCACAAACACATATTCCCGGTATCAGTATTGAGTTTGCTGCCGCTAAGCGCCGCTATGGCAGAATGCCGGCAAAACCGGCAAAAAAATTCGCCTTTGCATACGGTGGAGGTCTTCACTATTATTTTGGCAACAAAGAAATTGTCAGCGGCTATCCCTACCGCTATCCGGCGTTTATTTTTATCAATGTAGCCGGCGGTGCAATTTACAATCCGCATAAAAAAGCCAATATCAGCCTGACCGCAGGCCCGGCACTGAGCCGGTATAACGGAAGCACCCGGTTCAATATAACTGCTGCCCTTTCAGCAAGCTATTATTTTACGGAGAGATGGGGCATCACCCCTGCCCTGCTGCTGATAAATGAAACTGGGGCAAGGCCGCTTTGGTCCGCCGGGTTGAAAGCCAGTTATACTCTTTGATGACCGGGTCAGCTTGTTATTCCTTCCAATGCCAGCAGGAAAGCATATTGCAAAGCAGTTTCCTTCAACCTGTCAAACCTGCCTGAAGTGCCTCCATGTCCTGCTTCCATCTGTATTTTGAACAGCAAAAGATTCTTGTCTGTCTTCATAGCTCTTAGTCTTGCTACCCATTTAGCCGGTTCGAAATACTGCACCTGGCTGTCATGCAGCCCCGTTGTCACCAGCATATTCGGATAGTTCTTCTTTCCCACATTATCATACGGTGAATAGGACTTCATATAGAAATAAGCATCCTTATTCTCCGGGTTTCCCCATTCGTCATATTCATTGGTGGTAAGTGGAATAGTTGGGTCAGACATCGTGGTCACCACATCCACATAAGGAACCTGTGCCACCACCCCGTTCCAGAGTTCCGGCGCCATATTAACTATAGCACCCATCAGCAGGCCACCGGCGCTGCCGCCCATGGCATACAAGTGACCATTGGAAGTGTATTTTTCGCTGATAAGGTGTTTGCCGCAATCAATAAAATCGGTAAATGTGTTTATCTTCCTCATCAGTTTTCCATCCTCATACCACTGTCTTCCCATTTCCTGCCCGCCGCGGATATGGGCAATAGCATAAACAAAACCCCTGTCCAATAAACTTAGCCGGGAGCTGCTGAAACTGGCATCCATACTGGCGCCGTAAGAACCGTATCCGTACAGCAGCAGCGGGGCGCTGCCATCTTTTTTGGTTCCCTTTTTATATACCAGTGAAACGGGAACCTTGGTCCCATCGCCTGCAGTAGCATAGATACGTTCTGTCACATAATCGGTTTTATCAAATTTGCCCAGCACCGGCTGCTCCTTCAGCAGTTTTTTCTCTTTTGACTCCATATTGTAATCAAAAACAGAATTAGGGGTAGTTAGGGAAGTGTAGCTATACCGCAGCACTCCGGAATTAAACTCCAGGTTGCTGGTAGCATAGGCAGCATAGGCCGGTTCGCCAAAATCAAGGTAATGCTCTGCTCCGCTGCCGGTGTTGCGTATCCGCAACTGCAGCAACCCGTTCTTTCTTTCGGTGATGACCCAATGGTCTTTGAACACATCAATGCCCTCTACAAGAACATCCGTACGGTGAGGAATGACATCTTTCCAGTTTTCAACTCCTGTTTTGTCCGCCGGAGTTTCCGCCAGTTTAAAATTCTTCGCTTCTTTATTGGTAACAATTAAGAATTTATCGCCCCAGTGGTCAATACTGTACAACACCTCTTTCAACCTCGGTTGAAACACTTTTACCGGCCCGTCTGGTGCATCTGCATCAATCAGGCGGTACTCAGAGGAAAGAGTGGCAGAAGAATAGATATAGATATATTTGTCTGACTTGGTTTTGCCCACGCCGATATAGTTGCTCTTATCCTTTTCTTCATAAACAACCGGGTCGGCTGAAGCGGCAGTACCTAATTTGTGTTTCAGTATTTTCTCGGAAAGAAGCGTCACCGGGTTTTTTGATGTATAGAATATGGTTTTATTGTCATTGGCCCAAACCGGATCTGCTTCATTATTCCCGATTTCATCACTCATTAACTCCCCTGTTTCGAGGTTCTTAATATAAATTGTGTACTGGCGTCGTGACAGTTTATCTATTCCATAGGCGAGCAATTTATTATCCGGGCTTACAGCGAAACCAGCTGCCGAGAAATAACCTGACCCTTCCGCCATCTTATCCACATCCAATAAAATCTCTTCTGCTGCCTCCAGGCTTCCTTTCTTGCGGCAATACTTATAATACTCTTTGCCATCCTCCGTTCTTGTATAATAATAATAACCATTTTTAAATACGGGCACTGATTCATCCTTCTCCTTTATCCTTCCTTTCATCTCTGTAAACAGGTCTTCCTGGAATTTTTTGGTGCCCGACATCATGCTGTCCAAATAAGCATTCTCTGCCGTCAGGTAATCCACCACTTTGGTACTGTCCGGCCCTTTTTTGAAATAGTCGTTCATCCAGTAATACTCGTCAATACGGGTATCACCATGAGCAGTGAGTTCCCTGTTCTTTTTTTCTGCGATAGGAGCAGTCAGTCCTTCGGGCCATTCATATGTTTCTTTATCCACAGTCTTTGAATTATTACAGGCTGATAAAATAATGAGTGCAGTGGCAGGCAACAGGTTTTTAATATGCATAGCAACGGTTTTAAGAATGGCTGAATATACGGAGAGCTGCCTGAAATAAAAAAGCCCTTTATATGAAGGGCTCCTTTTGATGAGTCAGCGAAATGTTACTTAACGTCTATTTCCCTATATAAACCAGATTATTTCTATTCTTCAACCTCACCCTCATCAAAGTCCTCAAAATCGAAGACATTACACCCCCTCTCCATGTGGAGAGGGGTAGCGGAGTTTCCGATACCTGGAGTTTTACTGGGGGGCTGTTATTCCAGATAGTCGGGTATTATTTTTCAGCAACAGCGCCGGCCAGCATATATTCAAGGTTTAGCCGGGCAATATTTTCGATAGAAATTTCTTTGGGGCAAACAGCCTCGCAGGCCCCGGTATTGGTACAGGAGCCAAAACCTTCCTTATCCATTTGCGCCACCATATTCATGGCCCTTGTTTTTCTTTCCGGGGCACCCTGGGGTAGCAGGGCCAGATGAGAAACTTTTGCAGAAACAAATAGCATGGCAGATGAATTCTTACATGCCGCCACGCAGGCGCCGCAACCAATGCAGGCAGCCGCTGCAAATGCCGCATCGGCCTTGTCTTTTTCAACCGGCACAGCGTTGGCGTCCACTGCATTACCGGTGTTGACTGAAATATAGCCTCCGGCCTGAATGATGCGGTCAAAAGCGGTCCTGTCAACCACCAAATCTTTAATAACGGGAAACGCATTGGCCCTCCACGGCTCCACCACAATAGTATCCCCGTCTTTATAAGCTCTCATGTGCAACTGGCAGGTAGTGTTGGCATGCCATGGCCCATGGGGGCGGCCATTGATATACATGGAACAAGTGCCGCAAATACCTTCCCGGCAATCATGGTCAAATGCAATGGGGTCTTTACCATCACGGATCAATTCCTCATTCAGTACATCAAACATTTCGAGGAAAGACATTTCGGAAGAAATGTTTTTCACGGGGTAGGTTTCAAAACCTCCCCTGTCGTCAGCATTTTTTTGTCGCCAGACTTTCAGCGTAAGGTTCATCATGTAGTGTTCCATATATAATGATACAGTTCGTTAAGAATTTATTTGTAAGAACGCTGCGTAGGCTTCGCCACTTCAAAATTCAATGTCTCTTTATGTAAATTCCAATTACTCTCTCCTGCGTATTCCCAGACCGCCACATAAGCATACTCATCATCATTTCTCTTCGCCTCCCCTTCCTCTGTCTGGCTTTCTTCCCTGAAATGACCGCCACAGCTTTCATTGCGGTTCAATGCATCCTTACACATCAGTTCACCCAATTCAATAAAATCGGCTACCCGGCCAGCCTTGTCCAGTTCAGGATTCATTTCATTAATGCTTCCGGGAATACGAAGGTCGGACCAGAATTCCTTTTTCAATGCCTGTATTTCCGTTATAGCTTCCTGTAATCCCTGCGCATTGCGGGCCATGCCGCATTTCTCCCACATGGTCTTTCCCAGCCGCTTATGAAAACTTTCCACAGTCTGCTTACCCTTAATATTCATCAGGGTATTTATCCTGTCAGCAACGGCTTTTTCTGTTTGTTCAAATGCTTCATGGGAAGTTGCTATCGGCCTGGTAGCAATCTCGTCCGCCAAATAATTTCCGATGGTATAAGGAATCACAAAATAACCGTCAGCAAGTCCCTGCATTAATGCAGAAGCGCCCAGGCGGTTAGCTCCATGATCGCTGAAATTCGCTTCACCGAGACAATACAAGCCTTTTACATTCGTCATCAGTTCATAATCCACCCAGAGGCCGCCCATGGTATAGTGCACCGCCGGGTAAATCCGCATCGGTACTTCGTAAGGATTTTCACCGGTGATCTTTTCATACATATCAAACAGGTTACCGTATTCTTCTTTCACTACTTCTTTACCCAAACGAATCAATGTTTCCGTATCAGGATTTTCAATTCCTAATTTTCCTGCTTCTGCCTTGCCATATTTATTGATAAGGTTGTATTTAAAATCGAGATAAACAGCCTGTTTTGTTGTTCCTGCTCCATAGCCGGCATCACATCTTTCCTTTGCCGCTCTTGATGCCACATCTCTCGGAACCAGGTTTCCAAACGCAGGGTAACGCCTCTCCAGATAATAATCTCTCTCTTCATCCGGTATATCGTTGGGTTTTCTTGTATCGCCTTTTTGTTTAGGTACCCAAATGCGTCCATCATTTCTTAATGATTCTGACATCAGCGTTAGCTTTGACTGATGGTCGCCGCTGACAGGGATACAAGTCGGATGAATTTGTGTAAAGCAAGGATTGCCAAACATGGCCCCTTTCTTATGAGCCTTCCACGCAGCTGTTACATTACTGCCCATAGCATTGGTAGAAAGATAAAATACATTGCCATATCCACCGGTACACAACAAAACAGCATGCCCAAAATGTCTTTCCAGTTCCCCATTCACCAGGTTGCGGGCAATAATTCCCCTTGCTTTTCCGTCAATCATTACAACATCCAGCATTTCATGGCGGCTGTACATCTGTACATTACCCAGTGCCACCTGCCTTTCCAATGCCTGGTATGCCCCAATCAATAACTGTTGACCAGTCTGACCGGCCGCATAAAAAGTTCTTTTTACCTGTGTACCGCCAAATGAACGGTTATTCAGCAACCCGCCATACTCCCTTGCAAACGGAACACCCTGCGCCACACACTGGTCAATGATGTTCACACTCACTTCTGCCAGCCGGTGCACATTGGCTTCCCTTGCACGGTAGTCGCCCCCCTTCACTGTATCATAAAACAACCGGAAAACAGAGTCGCCATCATTCTGGTAATTCTTGGCGGCATTAATGCCACCTTGTGCAGCAATACTGTGTGCCCTGCGGGGAGAATCCTGGAAACAAAACGCCTTTACCTTATAACCTAACTCACCCAGCGAAGCAGCAGCAGATGCACCCGCCAAACCAGTTCCTACAATTATCACTTCTATTTTTCTTTTGTTGGCGGGGTTCACCAGTTTGCAATGACCTTTATAGTCTGTCCATTTATCGTCTAATGATCCGGAAGGAATTTTTGAATCCAACATATCAATTCGGTAATTTGATAATGATATAATATGCCAATTACTTTTGTCTTATCGGGGTTCTGTTCCCTGGTTATCGTCCCTTGCAAGTTTACCCTGAGGTAACGAAGGGCACTCTTCAGCTACATTAATTCTACTCACCAAACATATCGCCCCTACAGGGCTCAAAAACATCTTATACATTTCGATCTCCGGGTTTCACCCGGAGCTACCAATATACCGCCCCTACGGGGTTTTGCCAGCTCTGCCAACTTTAAACACTCTAACTCACGACTCATAACTGACGACTCAACTAATCCACCCCAAATAAAAACTCACCGGCATCAGCGCAAATGCAAACGGAACAATTATTGAAAACCAAATACCAATCGCATTGAATAAGGCCAGGTATTTTTTATTGCTCACCCCCAGTGTACGGAATGCACTCTGAAAACCATGTACCAGGTGCCAGGCCAGCGAAAAACATCCCAGCACATATACAATCACCACCCATTCTGTCTGAAAAACTTCTTTCATTCTTTCATAGAGGTTGATTTC
>JBQTHS010000094.1:0-6087 GCA_052389635.1 Bacteroidota bacterium
GATCTCTGCTGTTATTTCTTTGGGATAAATGATCCAGGGACTGACATCCTGCAGCACATGCAAACCAATATAGCTTATGTTGCGGATCGTTTTCAAATCAATTACTGCCTCAAAATTGGTATCATAATAACTGTGCCACTCGCCTGTCCGCCAGTTGCTGGTGCCTGTTATCCCGTCAATGAGTGCATCCGGTCCGCAGGCTGTGTACATCGGGTGTACTTTGGAAAACACTTTGATGCTCCTGTTATCCGGTTTCCTGAAAAATTGCTGCGATATAACCCTGCTTTGCCTGTTGTTCCTGACTGCATAGGCCTCCACTGTTGTGTTTTCCAAAATGGGGAAGGGCTGTTTGTACGGCACAAACACTGAACGGGTATCGGGCCGCATGATGCGGTAATAAATAGTTGTTCCGGGCTCAATTGATTTCAGTTTTACCAGCGCCTGCCCTTTGAATTTATTTGAAGCCATATCAAAATAAGGGACCGGTGTTATCTTATTTTCAAAAATAGCGGAAGGAGGGATATCTGACTGGCGCTGTCCCCTCGCTTTATTGGCGGTGCTTCCAAGCCTGAAATGAAGCCCGCCGCCTTCCATGATGGATGTGTGCTCCAAGTAAGTTTTTGAATAGTCGCTGCTGTTCAGCCTGACTGCCTGCACATAAAAATCTTTTGCCGTTTTCTTTTCTGCTGTGATGGTAAATGTCTTTCCGTTTTCGAGATTGATCCTGACTTCATCAAAAAGCGGCGTACCCAAAACATATTTTCCGTCGCCCGGGCAAACAGGATAAAAACCCATAGCGCTGAGTACATACCAGGCACTCATTTGTCCGCAGTCTTCATTCCCTATCAGCCCGTCCGGGGAATTGGTGTAAAACTCCGTGCAAATCTTATGCACCAGTTCCTCCGTTCTCCAGGGCATGCCTGCATAGTTAAAGAGATAGGCCATGTGATGGCTGGGTTCATTGCCCTGCGCATACTGACCAATAAGACCGGTAACATCGGCCTGGTCACGGCCGGTGAGCTTAGAGGTGGTGGTAAAAAGCTGGTTGAGTTTGTAGGCAAACCGCTGCTTCCCCCCCATCAGGCTGATCAGCCCTTCCACATCCTGCGGCGCTGCAAAACTGTAATGCCAGCTGTTGCCCTCGGTGTAAAAGTTATTTACTTCTCTTGCATCAAAAGGCGAGTACCACATGGCCTGCACTTTGCCCCGCATGTGCTGAGTGGCCGGGTTGTAGAGGTTTTTATAGAACTGCGCCCTCTCCATATATTTTTTGTATGTTTCTTCATTACCTGTCCATCTGGCAAATTGGGCAATGCACCAGTCATCGTATGCATACTCCAGTGTTTTAGAAACACTTTCATGTTCTTTTTCGCTGGATAAAAATCCATTCTCAATGTAAAAGCCCAAACCATACCTGTCTGTTTCAGCATAAGCTTGCATCGCTTCCAGCGCCAGTTTTGCATCAAAGCCCCGTATCCCTTTCTGGTATGCATCCACCATCACCGGAACAGAGTGATAGCCAATCATGCAAAAAGTTTCATTGCCGCTCAGCTCCCACACCGGCAGCATGCCGCCATATTTATGCTGCGCTAAAAATGTGTTGATCCAGTCCGTCGTCCGTTTCTGATCAATAATGGTCATAAGCGGGTGAAATGCCCGGTAAGTATCCCATAGGGAGAAAACAGTATGATTGGTAAACCCCTCTGCTTTGTGCACCCTTAAATCAGTACCGCGGTACTGCCCATCTGCATCTGTATAAATATTCGGGCTGAGCATGGTATGGTACAGGGCCGAATAAAAAACAGTCTGCTGGTCCTTCGTTCCGCCCTTTACTTCAATTTTCCCCAGTTCTTTATTCCATGCAGCCGTTGCATCGTTTCTTAGCCTGCTAAAATCCCAATCCGGTATTTCTGTGCTTAAGTTCAGTTTGGCGCCTTCCATACTCACCCCTGATATACCCACTTTAGCCCTAACTATTTTCTCATCTCCCAGGTCAAAAGAGAAAAAAGCTTTTATCTCTTTGCCTGAGGCCCTGTTTTTCCCTTTCATATCCAGCTCATCACCTCCTTTAAGCTGAAATGTTTTAATTGGCTTTTCAAAAACTATATAGAAATAAACAGTCTGATCTTTTGCCCATGACCTGCTCCGGCGAAAGCCCCTTACTTCTGTATCGCTTATCTTTTCTGCATAAGCTACCAATACAGGGTCACGGTGTTTCAAATCAATCAGTATGCTGCCGGTGGCCTCAGAAGCAGGAAAGCTGTACTGGTGCATACCCGAACGGTAAGAAGTGGTCAGTTGCGCTTTGATATTATGTTTATCAAGCAATACTTCATAATATCCCGGGCTTGCTTTTTCATTCGCATGTGAAAACGGGGAGGCGTAATCTTTGTTTTCCCATTGTACATCGCCGGTAAAGGGCATGAAGAGAATATCACAGTAGTCGGGAATGCCGGTGCCGCTCAGGTGTGTGTGGGAGAAGCCATATATTTTAGTATCACTGTAATGATAGCCGCCGCATCCGTCCCATCCTTCTAACCGGGTGTCGGGGCTCAGCTGCATCATGCCAAAAGGCATGCTGGCGCCGGGATAGGTATGCCCGTGGCCGCCGGTGCCGATGAAGGGATTGACCACTGCTGCATAGCCATCCTGGGCAAAAATATAGCCGGAAGAAAAGTTTAGCCCGGCTATCAAAGAAAATACAATAAGCTGATGTCTCATACCTGATAAAACAGTTTCTACAATTTTTTAATCACAATATTTCTGTACCAGACCATATCGCCATGATCCTGTAAACAAATCCTCCCTTTCTTAAATGTGCCGAATCCGGGCCATTGTTTGAATTTACTGGCCGCCACCATCTTTGCCCAGGCATCATCCCACATCATAGTGCTTACCACATTCTCACCGTTCAGGTAAAAGTCCAGTTTCCCTTTTACACATTTTATTTCCGCAAGGTTCCACTCACCAACTGGTTTTACAGTCTCCTTTGTGCAGGAAATCAAATCGTACAAATCACCGGCACGGTGCTTCTGTATCTTCGCATCGGGGTGGCCGTTGTTATCCAGCACCTGCATCTCAGGGCCTGTTTCATATGGCCTCTTGTACGCTGCAGTATCCTCATTTACATAGAACATAATACCGCTGTTGCCGGCCGGAGAAATTTTCCATTCTAATTTCAGATGAAAATTTTTAAGCTTCTTATCAGTAACTATGTCGCCGCCGCCCACAATTTTTCCATCTTCTTTCCGGGAATTGTCCAGGTAAAGAGCACCGTCGGCTATTTTCCAGGCCGCACCTACAGGCGCACCCCCATACTGATGCCAGCCCTTTGTTGTCCGGCCGTCAAACAGCAATTTCCAGCCGTCTGCCTTTTGCTCCTCTGTCAGTGTATGTGCTTTCATTGCCGTTATCATTTTTGTGGTATCCCCTTCGTTGTTATTACCGTAAGAAGAATTAGCACCTACAGCAAGAACAACCCCAGTACAGAAAAAAGCTAAAACATTCCGCATTGTTTATTTATTTTTAAGTAAAAGAATGTATCTGATCATGGTCTCTGCATCTTCCTGCGATACTGCCGGGTGTGGCGTCATAAAAACTTCTCCCCATACTCCCTTTCCGCCACTGATGATTTTGCCGGCAAGATGTTTTACAATGGTGTCGGGCATGCCGCCATATTTATTGGCAACATCCCTGTAAGTGGGACCTGTTATCACTTCATCTACCTTGTGGCAGGTCAGGCAGTCGCTTTTGGCTATCAGCGCAAGTCCTTTCTGGTAATCCGGGTTTGCGGAAATATCGGTTGCCTCAGTATTGTTTTCTTCCGGGTTCTTTACTTCATCTCCTTCCTTTTTCTCAGTTTTCCCGCCGCCGCATGATGCTACCAGTGCCGCAAGTGCCAGTGATAAGAATGTCTTTTTCATAAACTGTTTTTTAAAATTAGGAATGGCTAAGATACTTATCTATTCAAGTCCAAGTATGTTCCGGTTAGCTTTTTCATCAGTACCGCTTGCTGCAAAATCGTCAAATGCCCTTTCTGTTACCCTTATGATATGATTTTGTATAAAGGGGGCTCCTTCCCTGGCGCCATCTTCGGGGTGTTTGATGCAGCATTCCCATTCCATCACCGCCCATCCCTTGTAATCGTACTGCGCCAGCTTGCTGAATATGGTCTTAAAATCCACCTGCCCGTCGCCGGGGCTGCGGTACCGGCCCGCCCGGTTGGCCCAGCTCTGATAACCCCCAAATGTTCCTTGCCTGCCGGTTTTGTTGAATTCGGCGTCCTTTACATGAAACGCTTTAATTCTCTCATGGTAATAGTCTATGTATTGAATGTAGTCTAACTGTTGCAATACAAAATGAGACGGGTCGTAGAGCAAACAGGCCCTCGGATGATCATTAACCTCTTTTAAAAACATTTCATATGTAACCCCGTCAAATATATCCTCACCGGGATGTACTTCATAACAAACATCCACCCCGCATTCATCAAAGCAATTCAGGATGGGCATCCATCTTTTGCCCAGTTCTTTAAAACCAGCTTCTACTAAACCGGCGGGCCGCTGCGGCCAGGGATGAAAAGTATGCCATAACAAGGAGCCGCTGAAAGTGGCATGTGCGGTGATGCCAAGATTCTGCGAAGCTTTGGCGCCATACTTTACCTGCTGCATGGCCCATTCGGTTCTTGCTTTTGGATTTCCTTTTAAATTCTCAGGTGCAAATCCGTCAAACAAGGTATCATAGGCAGGATGCACCGCCACTAATTGCCCCTGCAAATGTGTTGACAGCTCTGAAATTTCCAAACCGCAATCATTTACTATGCCTTTTATTTCATCCGCATAGGTTTTACTTTCGGCCGCTTTTTGCAAATCAATACAGCGGCTGTCCCAGGTGGGTATCTGCACGGCTTTATACCCTAATGCTTCTGCCCAAAGACATATGGATTTGAGGTTATTGAACGGAGCCTCATCGCCCATGAACTGGGCCAGAAAAATTCCCGGGCCTTTGATTGTCGTCATTGAAAAACAGGTTGCGTTGATAATTTAAATTTCAAACTTCATCCACTTCGCATCGGCCAGGCTGCTCCTGACCACATTTTCAATAAATGCCATTCCCCTTATGCCTTCTTCCACCGATGGGTAATCGAGCCATTCTTCTTTTGGCGTTTCACCATTTATTGCTGCCCTGACAGTCAAAATAAAATTCCGGTACAGGTTGGCAAATGCTTCCAAATACCCTTCCGGATGCCCGGCCGGAACCCGGCTGTTATGACTTGCATAAGAATTTACATAGACACTCCCGGTCCTGTAAACCTCTGCAGGTTTATCCAGCCATTTGACCAATAATGTATTTGCGTCTTCCTGCTTCCATTCCAACCCGCCCTTTTCTCCATACACCCTTATTTTGATGTTATTCTCCTCACCTGCAGCAACCTGTGTGGCCATCAAAACACCCGTTGCCCCGTTATTAAATTTCAGCAGGGCTGCACCATCATCATCCAGCATCCTGCCTTCAACTGCCGTGTTCAGGCTGGCACATAGTTCTGTTACCCGGAGACCGGAAACATATTCTGCTATATTAAATGCATGAGTGCCTATATCTCCCATCGCACCTGCTTTGCCGCTGCGTTTGGGGTCGGTACGCCAGGCTGCCTGTTTATTGTCTCCTCCTTCCAAAAAAGTACTGAGCCATCCCTGCGGATATTCCGCATAAAGTTTCCTGATTTTACCAAAAGCGCCGCTATTTATCATTTGCCTGGCCTGCTTTACCATCGGGTAGCCTGTGTAGGTGTGGCATAGCAATAAATGAAGGCCTGTTTCCCCTAATTTTTTTTTCAGTTGTTTTGCCTCATCAAGCGAAAAAGTTATAGGCTTTTCTATTACTACATGGAACCCTTTGTCCAGCGCCATCATGGCCGGTTCAAAGTGAACAAAGTTGGGGGTAACAATAGTAATGATGTCAAGCCGTTTGTCAACGGGCATGGCTGCCTCTTTCTCCAGCATTTCTTTAAAATCTGTATATGTCCTGTCCTTATCAAGGAACAACATTTTTCCGGAGTCATTTGCAATTTCAGGGTTAATACTGAGC